>NZ_DITB01000007.1 GCF_002422095.1 Flavobacterium sp. UBA6195 | reverse complement strand
GTGCAAACTTTTTTCCGTTTTTCAAAAAGAGATTGGGCTTTAGTTATGTCAGCATTTATAATTGGCGTAGTTTTGCCAATGATTATTGAAAGCGAAATTTGGAACCGATAATGAAGAAAGAAAAAAGAGAAAAATACGATAAAGCTTATTTACGAATTGCCAAAGAATGGGGGAATTTATCCTATTGCCAAAGAAAAAAAGTAGGCGCAATTATCGTTAAAGATAAAATGATTATTTCCGATGGATATAACGGAACACCATCTGGTTTTGAAAATTGTTGCGAAGACGAAGATAATGTTACCAAATGGTACGTATTGCATGCTGAAGCGAATGCCATTTTAAAAGTGGCACGTTCTACGCAATCGTGCGAAGATGCAACATTATACATTACCCTTTCACCTTGTAAAGATTGTAGTAAATTAATTCATCAATCGGGAATAAAAAGAGTGGTGTATCATCAAGAATATAAAGATACTTCAGGTGTTGATTTCTTAAGAAAAGCAGGTGTTGAGGTCGAATTAATTGAAGATTTGAGTTAAAATGAGAATGAACAAAGTATATTTTCCAATAATAATCGCAGTAGCTGTTGCGGTGGGTTTGTTATTGGGAAGTAAACTCAATCCTTCTACAGAAACGGCTTTTTTAAACCGAAACGCCAATAAAAATAAGCTCAACAAACTCATCGATTTCATCGAAAAAGAATACGTTGATAGTTTGAATACCGATTCGATAGTCGATTTAACGGTTAACGGAATTCTCGAAAAATTGGATCCTCATTCGGTTTATATTCCTAAAAGTCAACTAGAGGCGGTCGAACAAGAAATGCGAGGCAATTTTGTGGGAATTGGAATTAATTTTTACATGTATAATGATTCCTTAGCTGTTATAAAGCCCATTGCGAACGGTCCTTCAGAAAAAGCCGGTTTGAAATCGGGCGACCGAATTCTTTTCGCCGATAAATTACAATTGTACAACAAAAAATTAGAAACCGATTCGTTATTTTCCATCTTAAAAGGCGAACAAGGTTCTAATGTAAAACTAACCGTTTACCGAAAATCCGAAAAAAAGAAATTCGCCGTAAACGTTACTCGCGACGTTATTCCAATCAAAAGTGTAGATGTTTGGCAAATGGTCGATAAAACTACGGGTTATATCAAAATCAATCGCTTTGCAGAAAAAACTTACGACGAATTTTTATCGGGTTTAACCCAATTGAAAAAAGAAGGTGCAAATCATATTATTATTGATTTAAGAGATAATGGCGGTGGCTATTTAGAATCAGCCGTTGCAATTGCGGATGAATTCTTGAAAAACAAAGAGTTAATAGTTAAAACGAAAAACAAAAAAGATAAAATCGAAAGCACGTTAGCCACTGAAAAAGGGATTTTTGAAACCGGTAAAGTCAGTGTTTTAATCAATGAAAATAGTGCTTCAGCAAGCGAAATTTTAGCTGGAGCGATTCAAGATAACGACAGAGGTTTGGTTTACGGAAGACGTTCTTTCGGAAAAGGATTAGTTCAACGCGAAATGCCATTAGGTGACGGTTCGGCTGTACGATTAACTATTGCCAGATATTACACACCATCAGGACGTTCAATTCAGAAACCGTATGAAGATAAAGGAGAAAACTATTTCAATGAATTCGACAAGCGCTTCGAAAGTGGTGAATTGTACGAAAAAGATAAAGCCAAAATTGCAGATAGTCTAAAATTCAAAACTAAGAAAGGTCGCATCGTCTATGGCGGTGGCGGAATTATGCCTGATATTTTTGTTCCATTAGAAGATTCGCACGGAGCTGAAGGTTTAACGATGTTGATGCAATCAGGATTAGTGAATTACTTTGTCTTTGAGCAATTGGATCAAAATCGTAAAAAGTTTGAAAAAATCTCGATGAAAGCCTTGGAAAAAGAATTGCGTTCTGGAAATTATTTTAATGATTTCAAGACTTACATGGCTAAAGGCGGTTTGCTTTTCAATTTAGAGAATCAAAAAGAAAAAGTGTTATTCTATCTTCAAGCAGAATTTGTACGCCAACTTTTTAATGAAAACGCATATTACCAATTGATTTTAAAGAAAGACAATATGGTGAATAAGGTGTTGCGTAAGTAAAATGTCTTTAAAATGAGTAGAAGAGATAAATTATTCGATTTACCAATTTATAAAAAAGCCGAATTAATTTTAGATTTGGTCAATAGTCTTTTAAATACCATTAGTGAAGAAGATGAGTATTTGAATGCCACAAAATATATGATGCGAGATGATGCTGCGATAATTTGTGCTAAAATTGCGGGTGCTGAAGGCGGAGATATGTACAGCATACGAATGCAAAATGCGGCTATCATTAGAGATCATGCGATGCATTTATATGTTCAAGTAGGAAGTTTGCGATTTCACGATTCTTTTAAAGATACCGATTATGTTACGTTGATTAGAAAAGAAATTGATGAATTCAGAGAATTATTTATCAATTGGGTAGCTAACTTTGATAAGAGTAATTATTATTGGGACGAATGGGAATTGTTCAATCCACCAGGAGCTATTCCACCTGATCCAAATGCATATCAAGATCCAATTAACTGGGATGATTTTTTAGAAGGAATGAATTTTGATGATGAAGAAGATGATTCAGAAGAATAAAAAGCTATTTTCCCAAAGCATCATGCACCTGCACCGGATTTCCGTTATTCCATAACGTTAAAATATCCGTGGCTACAGCAGCGCCACTTCCAGCGGCAATGCTTAATTGACTTCTATGTCCAGCTAAAACTCCAGCGGCATAAATACCTTCGGTAACCAAATGGTCGGTGTTTTTTAATTGGATTCTGTTTTTTTCGGGAGCTGCTTTTTGATGTGGCATTACAAACGATTCCAAACCTTCAATCGTAAAAGGATTTCCTGCACCAATAGCAATCACTACAATTTTGCTTTGAAGCGAAGATTTGTTAGTAGTAACTGTGAAATTTCCTGCTTCACCAGAAATGGAAAGTACTTTTTCGCCATGAATTTGTTGTACGTGTGGATAAGATTGGGTCAAATGTTCCAAACTTTCTTCTAACAATTCACCGCCTAATTTCCCAGCAGGAATTCCGTAAGCGTTATTAAAAATTGCGTTTTGTAACGAAGAGGCTTTTTGGTGCGCCACAATCGCAATCTTTTTATCCATTGCAAACGGTTTGTTTTGAGCCGAACCCAAAATCAAAGCACACGAAACGCCCGAAACTCCAGCGCCATTAATTAAAACGTCTACCATTATTGTTTGGTTTTTTCTTCAATCATTTTTGAAAAACGCAATAATACTAATAATAGGATAGCGCAAATTCCAGCGACAACACCAATAATAGCAATCGTGCTATTTCCTTCAAACGGATTGCTGTAATCTATTTGAAAAAGATTAAAAACAATTAAAACTAAAGCGATGGCAACTGCCACATAAGTAAAAATTTTCATTTTGTATATTCTCTAAATAAATAATCCTTTAACATTCGCGGCGAATAATTTTACAGCAATCGCTAATAAAACCACGCCAAATATTTTGCGAATCACGCCTAAACCATTCGTGCCAAGTATTTTTTCAATTTTACCTGACGATTTCAAAACACCATAAACCACAATTACATTAATTAAAATCGCAATAATAATGTTGATTTTATCATAAGCAGCACGTAATGATAATATCGTTGTCATCGTTCCAGCTCCAGCAATTAATGGAAACGCAATTGGAACAATGGAAGCCGTGCTTGGATTGTCTTCTTTGTATAATCGAATGCCTAAAATCATTTCTAAGGCAAGGAAAAACAAGACAAACGAACCCGCAACTGCAAATGAATTTGCATCAATACCAATTAATTTTAGTATTTCTTCACCAACAAATAAAAAGGCAATCATAATCACCGCCGCAACAATTGTCGCTTTTTCCGATTGAATGTGGCCCATTTTACTGCGTAAATCCACAATAATAGGAATACTTCCTACAATGTCAATCACAGCAAATAAAATCATGCTGATGGTAAAAATGTCTTTCCAATTGATTCCTAGTTCCATAAAACGCTGAATATTTGTGCAAATATAAGGATATTGAATAAAGAACGTTTCTAATTTAACGATACATTATCAATTACAAGGGCAAAAACCAAGGACAAGTTCAAATTCAAGTAATGTGTAGATTTAAACGCAAAGAAGCAAAGGTTTTACGCAAAGTTCGCCAAGAAGAAAGTGAGGCGTCTCGGTGGATCTCTTTTCAACACAATCAAAATCAAAAAAAAAAAACTCGGTGTAGCTCTGTGTAAATTTAAACGCAAAGAAGCAAAGGTTTTTCGCAAAGAGCGCCAAGAAGAAAGTGAATCGTCTCGGTGTAACTCTTTTCAACGCAATCAAAATCAAAAATGCTCTGTGTAGCTCTGTGTAAATTTAAACGCAAAGAGCGCAAAGTTTTTTCGCAAGGTTCGCAAAGGAAAAAAGCAAAATGTCTCGGTGTGTCTCTAATCAACGCAATCAAAATCAAAAAAAAATTCGGTGAATCTCTGTGTAAAAAAACACAAAGAGCGCCAAGTTTTTTAGCAAACCACAAAAGAACTCTGTGAAACTTTGTGCAAAACTTCGAGAGACTTTGTGTTGCAAAAAGTCCGTCATCATTCGCGCTTCGCAGAACCTGTGTCATCCGCGTGCCAATATCAAGTTTAATTTAAAATCCAAAATCTAAATTCAAAATCGTATCTTTGCACTTTAAAATAAGCCCAATATGTTTCAGTTAAACAAAACCATCGTTTCCGAAGAAATCTTAGAAAAAGAATTCGTTTGCAATTTGTCTGCTTGTCAAGGTGCTTGTTGTGTGGATGGCGATGCGGGTGCTCCTTTAGATGAGGAAGAAACCAAAATTTTAGCTGAAATTTTTCCAAAAGTGAAACCCTTTCTTCGTCCAGAAGGAATTAAAGCCATTGAAGAACAAGGAACACACGTAGTTTCTGATTTTGGTGAATTAGAAACACCACTTATTGATGGAAAAGACTGCGCCTACGTAATTTTTGACGGTAAAACAGCACTTTGCGGAATTGAGCAAGCTTACAATCAAGGAATTGTAGATTGGAAAAAACCTGTTTCTTGTCATTTATATCCTATCCGAATCAAAGAATATTCTGATTTCGCAGCTGTGAATTATCACAAATGGCATATTTGTTCTGACGCTTGCGCTTTAGGCGAAGAGTTAGGTGTTCCGGTGTACCAATTTGTGAAAGAAGCATTAGTTAGAAAATTCGGTCAACAATGGTTTGACGAATTAGATAATGTAGCTAAAGAGTTGAAAAAATAATCCCATTTTATCCTTTAAAAAACACTCGTGAGTTGCTTATTTTTCAGTTGCTTACAAGGTTTTAACAGTTGTTTTATTGGTTTTTAACTATTTGATTATCAAGAATTTAAAAACATATATTAATTTACTGACATTTATCAGCTTTGTTAAAAACTTACTCTAATTGTGAATAAGTTTGCCTTTCATTTTTCATTTCAAATGACAAACTTTGTAATCCCCAAATAAGTCAATTTAACCAATCATTAACATTTTTAAAATCAAATAGCTATGTCTATCGTGGAACCTATTTTGCAAGAAAACAAAGATCGATTTGTAATTTTTCCTATCAAACACCAAGATATTTGGGAATGGTATAAAAAACAAGAAGCATGTATTTGGACAGCTGAAGAAATTGATTTGCATCAAGATTTGACTGATTGGAATAACAAATTAAATGAGGATGAGAAATATTTCATCAAACATATTTTAGCATTCTTCGCAGCATCGGATGGAATTGTAAACGAAAATTTAGCGGAAAATTTCGTTAACGAAGTACAATATCCAGAAGCTAAGTTTTTCTATGGTTTCCAAATTATGATGGAAAACATTCACAGCGAAACGTATTCGTTATTAATTGATACGTATGTGAAAGACGAAGCAGAGAAAAATCAATTATTCCATGCAATTGAAGTGTTTCCTGCGATTAAAGAAAAAGCACAATGGGCATTGCGTTGGATTGAATCGGATTCGTTTGCTGAACGATTAATTGCTTTCGCAGCAGTAGAAGGAATTTTCTTCTCAGGTTCGTTCTGTTCGATTTACTGGTTGAAAAAACGTGGATTAATGCCAGGATTAACCTTCTCAAACGAATTAATTTCTCGTGATGAAGGAATGCATTGTGATTTTGCGGTTCATTTACACACGCATCATGTGGTAAATAAAGTTCCAAAAGAAAGAATCACAGAAATTATCGTAGATGCTTTAAATATTGAAAGAAAATTCATTACGGAATCTCTTCCAGTTAGTTTGATTGGAATGAACGCAACTTTAATGACGCAATATTTAGAATTCGTAACGGATAGATTATTGGTAGAATTAGGATGTGATAGAGTGTACAACTCATCTAACCCATTCGATTTTATGGATATGATTTCGTTACAAGGAAAAACGAATTTCTTTGAAAAGCGAGTAGCGGAATATCAAAAAGCAGGCGTTATGAATTCAGATGCGGATTCCAATAAAATTAGTTTCGACGCTGATTTTTAATAATAAATAAAATATAGAGCGCTATAAAATGTCGGGAGACTTGCGCTTAAATCAATAAATACTAACCGAAAGCAGGGAAGGGATTGTCTGTTTTCAAAAACTAAAAAGCTTATGTATGTAGTAAAAAGAGATGGCCATAAGGAGCCAGTAATGTTTGACAAAATCACAGATAGAATTAAAAAGCTATGTTATGGATTAAATGACATGGTAGATGCTGTAAAAGTGGCAATGCGTGTAATTGAAGGTTTATACGATGGAGTTACCACATCTGAATTAGATAATTTAGCAGCAGAAACCGCAGCTTCCATGACGGTAACCCACCCAGATTATGCTCAATTAGCGGCTCGTATTGCAATTTCTAATCTACACAAAAATACCAACAAATCATTCTCGGAAACGATGAGTGAGATGTATCACTATGTAAACCCAAGAACCAATCAAAAAGCGCCATTGATTTCTGATGAGGTTTACGAAGTTATTCAAGCAAATGCAGAATTTTTAAATTCTCACATCATATACAACCGTGATTTTAATTACGATTACTTTGGTTTCAAAACTTTAGAACGTTCGTATTTATTAAGAATCAACGGAAAAATCGTAGAACGTCCACAACACATGTTAATGCGTGTTTCGGTTGGAATTCACTTAAACGACTTAGAAGCGGTAATTGAAACTTACGAATTAATGTCGAAAAAGTTCTTTACACACGCTACTCCAACATTATTCAACGCTGGAACTCCAAAACCTCAAATGTCATCTTGTTTCTTATTAACGATGCAAGATGATAGTATTGATGGTATTTACGATACCTTAAAACAAACGGCTAAAATTTCGCAATCAGCGGGAGGAATTGGTTTAGCTATTCATAACGTTAGAGCAACAGGTTCGTATATCCGTGGAACAAACGGAACTTCAAACGGAATTGTTCCTATGTTACGTGTTTTCAATGATACTGCTCGTTACGTAGATCAAGGTGGAGGAAAACGTAAAGGAAGTTTCGCTATTTATTTAGAAACGTGGCATGCAGATATTTTCGAATTCCTAGATTTGAAAAAGAACACCGGAAAAGAAGAAATGCGTGCAAGAGACTTGTTCTTCGCTATGTGGACTTCTGATTTATTCATGAAACGTGTAGAAGCGGATTCTACTTGGACGTTAATGTGTCCAAACGAATGTCCAGGTTTAGATAACGTTTATGGAGAAGAGTTTGAAGCATTATATACTTCATATGAAGCACAAGGAAAAGGTAGAAAAACAATTCGTGCAAGAGAGCTTTGGGAAAAAATCTTAGAATCTCAAATCGAAACGGGAACACCATATATGTTGTACAAAGATGCAGCGAACAGAAAATCGAACCAAAAGAATTTAGGAACGATTCGTTCTTCTAATTTATGTACGGAGATTTTAGAATATACGTCTCCAGATGAAATCGCGGTTTGTAACTTAGCATCGATTTCATTACCAATGTTTGTTGAAAATGGAGCATTTAATCACGAATTATTATACAACGTAACAAAACGTGTAACGCGCAACTTAAACAGAGTAATTGACAGAAATTACTATCCAGTAAAAGAAGCAGAAAATTCAAACATGCGCCACCGTCCAGTTGGATTAGGAGTGCAAGGTTTGGCTGATGCTTTCATTATGTTGAGAATGCCGTTTACAAGTGATGAAGCTAAAAAATTAAATCAAGAAATTTTCGAAACTTTATATTTTGCTGCTGTAACTGCCTCTATGGAAATGGCTAAAGAAGAAGGGCCGTATTCGTCTTACGAAGGTTCTCCAATTTCAAAAGGAGAATTTCAACACAACCTTTGGGGCTTAAAAGATGAAGAACTTTCTGGTCGTTGGGATTGGGCAAGTTTAAGAAAAGAAGTAATGGCAAACGGAGTTAGAAACTCATTGTTAGTTGCACCAATGCCAACGGCTTCAACGTCTCAAATTTTAGGGAATAACGAAGCTTTCGAACCGTATACTTCAAATATTTATACAAGAAGAGTGCTTTCTGGAGAGTTCATCGTGGTAAACAAACACTTATTGAACGATTTAGTAGAAAGAGGTTTGTGGAACGAAACATTGAAGCAAGAAATCATGCGTCACAATGGTTCAGTACAACATATTGAAAGAATTCCTGCAGATTTAAAAGAATTGTACAAAACCGTTTGGGAAATGTCGATGAAAGATATTATCGATATGTCGCGTCAAAGAGGTTATTTTATTGACCAATCGCAATCGTTGAACTTGTTTATGCAAGATGCTACGTATGCGAAATTGACTTCGATGCACTTCTACGCTTGGAAATCAGGTTTGAAAACCGGAATGTACTATTTAAGAACAAAAGCTGCGGTGGATGCGATTAAGTTCACTTTAAACAACGACAAAAAAGAAGCCCCAATTGAGGTGAAAGAACAACATGTTGAAGTGAAAAAAGTGGAAGCTATTGCTGTTTTAGAAGAACCAGCAGAAATGTCAGCTGAAGAATACAGAGCCATGATTGAAAGAGCCAGAAATTCTGGCCCGGAAGAATGTGAAATGTGTGGTTCTTAATTAAATAAAAGAACATAGATAATAGAATAAAGAAAGCAGTTGTTCGCTAAGGTGAATGGCTGTTTTTGTTTTAAATAATTACAATCCAATTCGTACATTTGAAAAAAATAGAATTATGTCAAAAGATAAAAAGGGAATTTATACCGGAATCATAGAAAAAGACGCAGATGGGAATTATTTCTGCGGTGAATATTTGTTGGATTACCAATACACCGAGAAAAATTTCAAAGTAGGAGACGAAATCAACATCAAATCGGTTATCGTAAATCCGAGTGATAAAAGTTACAATCAGTATCCTAAAAAATCGAGAAATTTCTTTTTAGCAAATGAAAAAGAATAGTTCTAAAATCAAAAATCCGCAATCTTCAATCTAGAATCTTATGATGCAGTGGGAACAATTATTGTCTTTAAAAAGACAAGGCGACACCAGCAAACGTTTACGTAAAGAGCAAGACGACACCCGTTTAGGCTTTGAAGTCGATTATGACCGAATTATTTTTTCTGCCGCTTTTAGAAGTCTGCAAGATAAAACACAGGTAATTCCACTTTCAAAAACTGATTTCGTTCACAACCGACTAACGCATAGTTTGGAGGTTTCTGTTGTTGGTCGTTCTTTGGGACGTTTGGTTGGTAAGCAAATCATTGCAAAATATCCACACTTACAAGAAGTGCATGGTTATCAAGCTAATGATTTTGGTGCTATTGTGGCGGCTGCAGCATTATCTCATGATATTGGAAATCCACCTTTTGGGCATTCGGGAGAAAAAGCCATTGGCGAATATTTCAAAACCGGAAACGGATTGCAATACAAAGATCAATTAACCGAAAAGCAGTGGCAAGATTTAATCGATTTTGAAGGAAATGCTAATGGTTTTTCAGTATTAGCCTCTTCTCGGGAAGGAATTGAAGGCGGTTTGCGTATTTCGTATGCTACTTTGGGTGCTTTTATGAAATATCCAAAAGAAAGTTTGCCTAAAAAACCATCACAAAAAATATGTGATAAAAAATACGGTTTCTTTCAGCAAGACAAAGAATTCTTTGTTGAGGTTGCCAATGAATTAGGATTGATTTCGAATAAATCAGGAAATGATATTGGTTTTGAACGTCATCCGTTAGCGTATTTAGTAGAAGCAGCTGATGATATTTGTTACACGATTATCGATTTTGAAGATGGTATTAATTTAGGTTTAATTCCGGAAGAATATGCGTTAGAATATTTAATTAAATTAGTTAAAAACGGAATCGATACCAAAAAATACAACGAACTCATTACTAAGGAAGATCGAATTAGTTACTTGCGCGCCTTAGCTATTGGAAGTTTAATCAACGATGCTGTAGCAGTTTTTATGGAAAACGAGCAAGCTATTTTGGCTGGAGAATTTCCATTTGCCTTGATGGATAAAAGTCAGTACAAAGCCCAAATGAATGATATCATCCAAATTAGTATTAAAAATGTCTATCAGAGTAGAGATGTAATTCAGAAAGAAGTAATGGGTTACAAAATCATTAATAGTTTACTTGATGGTTTTTGCACGGCTTACAATAAAAAAGTAAGTGGAACAGCTTCAAATTATGATGAATTATTGCTTAAATTACTACCTGAGCGTTTTCAATTTCAAAAAGAAAATTTATATGATCGTTTGTTGCACATTTGTCACTTTGTCTCATTATTAACGGATGGTAAAGCTTTTGAATTATATAAGACAATTCAGGCTAACAAAAGTTAAAAACACAAAATAAATACTAAAAAATTTTTGAATTTCACGTAAAATGTTAATTTTGTTCAAATTATAAATTAACCTCATATACCATGAAAAAACTATTACTATTAATTGTGGTTACAATTTTCTGTGTTTCGTTTGCTTTTTCTCAAGAAAAAGGCGTTACTAATGCTCACGAAAAATCTGAAAAAGTAATTAACAAGAAAACTGTTTCTGACAATTCTAAAGTTTCAAAAGAGATATTAGAATTAAGAAAAAAGCATGATGAATTTTTAAAGAACAGTAAAGTTAGAAAGACTTTTCATATCTCTAAACAAGAGAGAAAAGCATTAGGTCTTCCTCCGGATAAGTTTAATGAGCAAGAATGGTTGCTTTCTATGAATCCTTCATTAGGCACTCCAACTCCAGAGAAATTAGAAATAATTAGAGAGTCTTTGAAGCAAGAAAGATTTGCCGCTTTGCAAAATGGTAGAGTTCCAGGAGATGCAAATGATAATTTATGGATTGAAAGAGGTCCTAACAATGTAGGTGGAAGAACAAGAGCTATAATGTTTGATCCTACAGATTTAACTTATAATACAGTTATTGCTGGTGGTGTTAGTGGTGGTTTGTGGAAAAACACTAATATCAGTAGTTCATTATCTTCTTGGACTAGATTAAACTTACCAGAGAATTTAAATGTCCAATGTATATATGCTGATCCAAATAATAATAATGTTTGGTATGTAGGTACTGGAGAATCTTATGTTTTTGGTGATGTTAATGGAAATGGATTATGGAAAACTTCTGATGCTGGAGCAACTTGGTCTAGAGTTTTAGGAGGAATAACGGGGAATACAATTCAACAAAATGTTTCAAATTTAACAATTAATTCTCCATCGAATGTTGCGGGTAATTATGTTTCAATTCAAGCAAGTTTTGGTCCTGAAATTACAAGTATAATTACCGCTCCTATTGTAATTATGAATGATGGAACTGCTCCTACTGAAGATGGTTGTACCGCAATGCCAGCGGGTTCATTGACTGGTAAAATTGTTTTAATTCGAAGAGGTACATGTAATTTCGTAGATAAAGTTTCAGCTGCTGAATCTGCAGGGGCATTGGCTGTAATCATGATGAACAATGTTACAGGTGGGCCAATTACAATGGGTGGTACTGATACAGGTGTAGGAATTCCATCTATAATGATTTCTAAAGAAGATGGTGATTTATTGATGGCTAATTTAACTGATTTGAATGGGACATTAAAGCCTATTATGCCAGGGGAGTTTACAGGTAATCTTGTTCCAGGGATTCAGTTTATAAATGATGTTGTTGTTAAGAATAATGGAGGTGTTTCTGAAATATATGCTGCTGTAGGTGATGGATATTATTCTGAAGCTAGAAGTAACACTTTTATGGGGTCTACAAATTACGGTTTATATAAATCTACTAATGGAGGCTCTACTTGGACAAGATTAAGTTTGCCTGTTACAGCAACAGGTAATGAAACATGTCCAAATGATATAGAAATAGGTGCTGATGGAAAAATATGGGTGTCTTCTACTAATAGTTGGACATTTGGCGATGGTGGTGGAAAAGTTTTTATGTCTTCTGACAATGGAGCTACATTTGATTTGAAACACACTATCACTGGTAATGGAGGTGGACAACGTGTAGAAATTGAAACTTCTAACACTAATGCAAATAAAGTATACATACTTACAGAGCTTGGCCAGGCAGATAGTAATAATCCTACAATTGAAGTTAAATTGGAAGTTACAAATGATGCATTTGCTACTGCTCCAACAGTATTAGCTTTACCGACTGGTAATGAGTCTAGAGAAATAACTTATGGTTTTACAGGAGCACAAGCTTTTTACGATTTAATGATTGAATCAGACCCAACAAATGATCAAATTTTATATGTTGGTGGAATTGATTTATATAGATCTGCTAACGGTGGGACAACAACAGGTGGATGGGTAACTATTTCAAACTGGACTTCAGATGTTCACGCTGATCAGCATGCTATGGTTTTTAAACCAGGGAATTCTAATGTTGCTATATTTGGAAACGATGGTGGTGTTTATTATTCAGGAAGTTTGTCTACTACTGGAACTCCTGCAGTAGCAAGAAATAATGGATTCAACGTTACTCAATTTGTAGGGGTTGCTGTTTTACCTAAAGGAATTTCGGGTATGTCTGGTGACTTCTTCTTAGCAGGAGCTCAAGATAATGGGTCTAATTATTTTCCTTCAACTAGAAGTACAACAACTGGATTAACAGGAGTTGGTGCAAGTGTCGAAATTCAAGGAGGTGATGGTGGTAAACCTTTGTTCAAACAAAATGCTACAACAGCTGCTAGTGCATATTATGTGACTAATTATGTTTACAATGATAATACTAATGTTAGAAATTTAGATGGTACATTAAAAAAATCCTTAAGTAGTGGAGCTAATTTAGGACTTTTCTATCCTGCTTTTGCATTGGATTCTACAAATGACATTATTTATTCTGATGGAACAAATTCTACTTTAGCAACACCTTATATTGTTAGAAGATATTCTAATTATTTAGGAGCAAGTAATCCAACTCGTACTAATTTAACGAATGCTTTATTAACAACTTATCCAACAGCATTAACAGTAGGTAAAGTAACTCCAACAACACTATATGTTGGAACAATGAACGGTAAGTTATTGAAAATTGTTAATGCAAATGGTCTTGGTGCTACGTGGTTTGATATTACGGGTTCATCATTTGTTGGAAGTATTTCAGACGTAGAGTTTGGTTCTAATGACAGTCAAATTTTTGTAACTATGC
The DNA here is from genome assembly GCF_002422095.1 of Flavobacterium sp. UBA6195. Lineage (GTDB taxonomy): Bacteria > Bacteroidota > Bacteroidia > Flavobacteriales > Flavobacteriaceae > Flavobacterium. Next base: position 1,235 of record NZ_DITB01000007.1, on the reverse strand, counting down.
ACAACTACGGTGTCGTAAATGTATGGTATTCTTCAGATGCAGGTGTAACTTGGAATAGTATTGAAGGAAATTTACCTGATTTACCTGTAAAAGCTATAGTTCAAAATCCATTAAAAACAGACGAATTGTTAATTGGAACTGAATTAGGTGTTTGGTATGCAACAGGGTTTAACCCAGCTGGTACGTCTGCTCAATCTTTACAATGGAGACAAGCTTACAACGGAATGAGTAATGTTAAAGTTACGGATTTGGATTTACAGCCTAATTCACCAACAGCACCAACCGCTTATAATGTTTTCGCTGCTACTTATGGTAGAGGTGTATTCTCTGGTACATTGACAAATGCCGTTCTTTCTAATGAAGATATTGCACTGTCTAAAGGAATAAAGGTATACCCTAATCCTTCTAACGGTATTGTTAATGTTGCAATAGCTAATTATATTGGAGAATTAACAATACAAGTTTATGATATTAACGGAAGAAAAGTTGTTGAAACATCAAGTGATTTTACAGGTGAAAAATCATTAAACTTAAACGGTTTGCATAGTGGAGTATATGCTGTAAATATTGAAGGTTCTGATTTTTCTTATTCTACAAAAATTATTAAAGAATAATTTACTTTATATCTAATAAAAAAAGGCTTCAGAAATGAAGCCTTTTTTTATTACATAAAGTTTTATTTTAGAATGAATAGGTAACTCCTATTCCTAATAATTGTTTTAACTGAACCTTTGGCCCTTTTATTATTTGCTCCCCATTTTTTTCTTCTTTAGATTTTATGTCATCGTCATAAACAAGATGAGTTCCAATATTTGCTTTTACATATTGATTTACTGTCATATCTAATTGTAATTGCCAATCTACATCAACATTTCCAAAATTATTGATATAGTCTGTGTAAAGAGAAATTCTATGTTCAAAATTAATATTTTTATAAACCTCTTTTTTCCATTGATTTGTAATTAGAATACCCGTTTCATTTCTGATGTTTTTACCTTCACGAATCAAATTACCAAGCTCATCATAAATGGCTTTTTCAACACCAAAAGCTCCTTGATTTGCTAATCTCTGATCAAAAACCAATGTTGTTTTTTGTGTTAATGGAGACAAATAAAGCGTTAAATTCAAATCTTTTCTAGAATATTCTGCTCCAACCCCAAGGAAAGTATATGCTGGCGCAAATGGTTTTGAAATAGCTAAGCTTGTATTTGGATAAGCATATCCATTAGCAAATT
>NZ_DITB01000122.1 GCF_002422095.1 Flavobacterium sp. UBA6195 | reverse complement strand
TCTTAACAAAGATATGAGCCCCGATAGAAGTGATACCGTGTTTAACGGATAGCGGGAAAATGGAAACCAAGAATGCCCGAGCCTTTCACTTTATAAAATTCTGAATAATAGTCTTAGAACAGAAGACCTTTTGGTATAATATCTAATTTAGATTATTTTAAATTTACTTCTCATTGTATGGTATAATCATTAATATGTATTAGTTTGAATATCTTTTATGAATGAGAAAGTATTCAGACATAGAAGAGAAAGTCAAGAACACTCAAATTATTAAATCAATCATATTACATATATCATATTTAAAACAATCTCTTATCCAACAATTTCGTTTATATCTATCATTTTTTGGTAATCCAATTCAAAATCGTTTCCATTCCAAATTGCTTCAACACTTGAAAGTCTGTATTTATCTCCTTGATTCCAGACTAATCCTACAACATCTTCAATTAAATCTTCTAAAAAAACACGTTCGTTGATTTTTAAATCAGGAGGTAGTAAATATGCTGCATAAGGAGATTCAAAACTATAAGGATAATAATAAGACCAATCAATTACTTTTTCAAATTCATCGTTAGTTTTATCGAATAAATAGGGATCGGCTCTGTAATCACCTATAATTTTTATTTCACCCGTGATTTTGCTTTGAAGAACTGCATATTTTGTTCGTATTTCTTTAGATGGAACAACACTTTTCATTAAAGGCTTGAAACCTTTTTTTGCTCCATCATTAATGTCTTTGATATTCCTTGCCGTTTTAATAACTCTTAAGTTTTTCGAATTAGTGCTATTGTTTAACATATCTTATAGGTAGTATTTTAAGGTTTTCTTGATTTATATTTACTTTAAAACAGGTAGCAGGGTTTTTATTTACAACCTCTAAAAGCGTATCATCATTAAAAAAGGCAGTATCCAAAATTTGATGATCACAAACCGAACAATTTCTTGAAACCTTATTAATAACTTCTAAATCTTTCCATGCTATTTTATAAGGACATTCTAATTTTTTGATTAAAATTCCAGAATCTGAAAAGAGTTCATTTGTAATGGGATTTAATATCATACTTTAAAATTTAATACATTGATTTTTACTTATGCATGGTTTTATTGTCCTACTGCGGCAAACATTCTTCCACTAAGATTCTAACTCCCGCTGTAGCTTTTTCTTTGATGACCAATAAATTAATTCCTTCTTCCACATCTGGATTCGTGTCGATGTAAACGGTTTGCACATCAACAGGAACAGCTAATAACAACGAAGCTGCTGGATGGACTACCATTGATGTTCCAACTATTATAAATAAATCTGCTGATTGTGTTATTGCTATGGCTTTTTCAATTTCTGTTACAGCTTCTCCAAACCAAACGATATGTGGTCTGAGTTGACTACCATCAGAAGCTAATTCGCCAAGTTTTATGTCATGGGTACAATCAGAAATCAGATTAGGATTTTTACTACTTCTTGACTTTTTTAATTCGCCATGCAAGTGAAGAACATTTGTGGAACCTGCTTTTTCGTGTAAATCGTCAATGTTTTGTGTGATTACGGTAACGTTGTATTTGGTTTCTAATTGTGCAATCAAATGATGTGCTTCATTTGGCGCTACCTCATCGAGTTGCCTTCTTCTTGCATTATAAAAATCTAATACTAATTGTGGATTTTTTTCAAAACCTTCAGGTGAAGCTACCTCTTCTATTTTGTGATTGTTCCATAATCCATTGGCATCTCGAAAGGTACTAATGCCGCTTTCTTGACTGATGCCAGCTCCTGTTAAAAAAACGATGTGGTGTTTTTGTATCATTTGATGTTGTTATATTATTTTTTCTAAACGGTAGTAAAACAATAATGGATTTACATAATACGAGATTATGCCTTCATAAACCAGCTTTAGGTCTTTTTCATTAGTTATGGTAATTTTCGCTTTGCTCTCTTTATTAGTGGTTTCGCTTTCTACAATTTCCAAAGTAACAAATGCTTTTCCTTTAATTGCATCATAACTGTTTTCAAAATTCCATTCAAAGGAATACACCTGTTGCGCCTTGGTATTTTTAATTCGTTTTACACTTTTTATGGTTCCAGCACTATGCGATTCTTCATTTTCTTTTAGAAATGCATTATAAAAAAGTAGTTCTTCCTTATTATCACTTTCAATAAAAAAATATGACGTTCCTTATCTAGTGAAAATTGGGTATCTTCTTTACCTGAAGTACTGCTGTAATCTACTCTTACAACGGCAAGAAATGAACTGTCTTGTGCCCAACACATGGAAGTGAAAACTAATAAAACCAAGTAAACTGCCTTTTGCATTTGATTCTTATTTTAAAGTTAGTTGTGCAACTTTCACCCAATTGATGATAATTGAGGTAATTACTGCTAAAAGTATTGTAATAGCTAAAGTTAAGTACGGTCTTTTAAATATTAGTTTCATATAAATAAGTCTGATTTAAGAATTAAACTATTGAAATTTTAATTTTCCATTTTCTAATACAACTGGTTTTGCCAATGAAAAGGTATTTTTATCCTCAGAAAATAAGATACTAGCATCCCAATTTCTAACTAGGATTTCATTTTTTAAATGATGTATATACTTCATGCGAGCTGTTCCCCATGCTCTTAATTGTACGCCATGGTTATAGGTTTCCACAAGTTGTTCGTCTGTTTTTGTAGCTAATATAGCTTCCCAATTTGGGTAATTGTTATCTGTATTTTTCATTTTTGGTTCTCTTTATTTATAATTAAGAATTGATAAGGCATGTCCTTAATAGGTGAAATTCATTAAATCTGACTTAGTTCCATTAAAAATATTGTAATCTACCGTGCCTGGAATACCTACTTGTTTATATTTATCTGTTGTTTGCCATATTATAAAATGATTCTTGGGTTTCCTCTTAAAATCACTCAACCAAAGCTGCAGTTCATCGCCATATTTAGGTTTTATAAAACGATTGTAATACGCAATTTCGCAGTATATGATTGGCTTTTTTCCAATTTCTTTTTCCACAACATCAATAAAATCGGCAATATTTTGTGTTATCCATTCGTCTGATTGCATTGTTCTTGTAAACTCCACATCCAATACCGGTAGTATATCGCCTTTTTGAATTTGAAGCTGTTTAAGAAAGTGCTTGGCTTGACCTTTTCCAGAGGATTGATAACTAAAAAAATGATAGCCACCTACAATGATATTATGATTTCGTGCCTCTTTTACATGATGTTTGTATTTGGAATCCCTATGTGAACTTCCTTCCGTTGCTTTAAACAATATAAAATGAGGTGGATTTTGAGCCACTTTTTTCCAATTTATATGCCGTTGATGATGTGAAAGATCTAATCCGAAGATAATTTCATTTGGACTATTTGGAATTTTATCTCGCAAAGGATTCGTTGTTGCCTTGTAACGATATTGTTCTTTTTCAATTAGATACTTTTTGGCATAGTATATTTTAGAACGATATTTATAAAGTGTAGCACTGCCTAAGCAAAGAAAAAGAACAAAAATAACGATGATGCTTTTGTTTTTGGTGATTTTCATAAGTAATTGATTTTAAGTGAAATAATTAAAGAAATAATCATGCTACCTGATTTAGATAAAATGGTACGTATTCTTTGCAATTATCTGTCCCGAGGCTGCTAACAAAACACCGCCCGAAGGTATCGAAGCATTAAAGGCAACCTCTTTATCAACCCCATAATAATAGGCCTTATTACGACCTAATACCAAGGCTACTTTGGGCGTATTGTTTCTTTGTTCACACAAGTTTTGGTAATAGTCTTTGGTTGCGTCTATTAACGCATTTTCTAATTCTTCTTCATTATTTGTATCCACTTCCTTCATAATAATAGACCAACCTGGGAGGTTGTCATCATTAGGGTTAATGTGAATTGGAATTTGCGAAAAACAAGGCGATTTTTCGTGTTTAACAATCAAGTATGGAAACACACCGTATCCATAAGGAAATTCTCTTTTAATAATACCATACTTATCCGTTATGTCCAATTCTGAACAATTGAAATCTTGCAAATCTTTAAACTCTTTCGAATGCAAATGAACAAAAAGCACCCATTTGGCTTGGGTTTGAATTTGAAACGTTCCGGAACCTTCGTGCAAGCTATAAGCTTTACCTGTAAATTGAAATTTTTCGTCAAAATACCAAATTTCGTAGGGTGTCACACCTGTGCAATCAAGCAAAGTGGTCAATTGTTGGTTTTGGATGTGCAATAAAACTTGGAATTCCTTTTGTACGATTATCTCTTGTAAGAGAATCGTTCTGGCTTCATTTGTAACTAAATAAACTTCCAGACTTTTTAAATGGTCATACGTACCGCCATCGCGGTGTGGTTTTTTCTCAATCAATGAGATAGCTGATGTTTTCATAAACATAACAAATTAAAATTAAACTACTGTTATGTCGACAAAATGTAACTAAGAATTGGGATTTCTCAACACATTTGAACGACTGTTCCGCATACTAAGCCACCGTGTCGTGAGTTGATCGGTTGGCACCCGTCTAGGCGGGTTCTTGATGCTTTACAAATATTATAAAAAAAAATTGAATTTTGCAAGTAAAATATTCATTAATTGCCCTCCATTACCTTTGCATGCCATTCGACTAATTCATACCAATAGGTATATAAATCACAAACTAATTGACTTTTTAGGGATTTGGCTTTCAGTAATAATTCATCGTTTTTAGATTTCATTAAATGATCAATTAAAGCTCTTGCTATTTTTGTAGCTTCCTGCCATTTGTTGATTAAGGTATGAAACCAAGTGTCTTCCCAAACAATTTCGTATTCATCAAAGTTTATATTGCCAAACATTTCATATTCTACTTTAAAAGCCTCATACTTCTCCTTTTGTTCAATAATACAAGATTCTAAATTTGCTGGGTAAACAAGTTGTATTAATTCCATAATATAAAGTACCTCAGCCCAATTTTTTGAAATCTGTTCAATATAAACGAACGTAATTAGACCTCTATTCTGATACATAATTTCTGTATTTAGTTAATTAATAAAATTTAAAGAAATTACTCTCTTTCAATTAAATCTCTAGATACCATATAGATATGTTCTGAATAGGAAACTTTAAAGAACATACTTCTCTCATTTTCTCTTATCAAAACGGGATTTATATTATTGATATCTTCATGAGAACGGCAAAAGTAAGCCATAGTATTTACCTCTTTTTCTTGTTCTCTCAGAGGTATATTACAATCAGTAAACCAAATATAATTTCCATTAGGTAGTAAAATACTTTTTATCCAATTAAGCCCTTTTGTGTAGGGAAGTTCTTTATAGGCATCTTCATTAATTTCAAACCGAACACCATAATACGGTTCGGTATTAAAATAGATATAATCTATTCCAAATTTGAAGTTACATGATAACAAATATTCGTTTTCTATTGTATCCAACATATCTGATGGACTTGTCATAAAAGCAACACAATAAAGTTTTCCATTAGTTACTCCTTTTAATTTGTACTTATTTGCAAATGAAGCTATATCTCCATATGCTTTATTAATACTATCTACTCTTACTACTAGAGATAAGCAGACTGGATTTAAAAAGTCTTTGTCTTCATAAATTACCATACGTTTAAAAGATTTATTACAATAGTGATTGCGTATCTCTAAACAAGACACTACTGTTTGATTAAACAAATTATTTAACGTACAAAGCGATAAGAATTGTGGTTTCTCAACACATTTGAACGACTGTTCCGCATACTAAGCCACCGTGTCGTGAGTTGATCGGTTGGCACCCGCCGTGACGGGTTCTTGATGCTCTACAAATATTATAAAAAAAAATCGAATTGTGCAAGAAAAAAATTCATTATTTTGTATATATCAAAGCTGCTTTATTGTTTTTATATCCAAAAACAAAAGCTAATTGCCCATATTTTTTAGCTAATTCATTGGCTTTTTCTAATGAAATATTTTCTATAAAAAAAGATTCTTCTGACCAATTTCCATCATCAGAAATCCCCAAACCATCAACATATATAAAAGCAAGTTGTTCAATATCTTTTTTTAATTCGATATTTCGATATTGATTTGATTCCAAACTTAAAATTTCTGGTAATGGATTCCAAGCTGTTATAAAAGCAAAACTATCTAGGTGGTTCGCTTTTTCTATTACACAATCAATTTTAATATCAAAATTATAATTTCCTTTTACTTTAAATGTAGTATTTAAAAATGCCTGGTGTGTTTCTTCTTTTGTCATGTTATTTGCTCCAAAAATTACTGTATTTTTCAATTAACACTTTTAGAGTTTGAAATGCACTTCTATAATCTTTATCATTATTCTTTACTCCTAAGGTTGTTGACGTTTGGTTCTTTGTAAAGGTTAGTCCTGTAATTAGATGCTCTATAAAATTTGGTAAAATTTTAACGTCTACTAATTCACCATTAAATCTAGGATTAATTAAAACATTTCCTTCTGCGTGTAACCCCACATGAGCTGAAATATCAGCTACTTTATGAATTTTAGTGTATTCCATATTGTTTTTAATGTCTTTACTATAAAAAACTAGAAAATAGTTTTCTGGTATACAACAGAACTCTTTGATTATTCCACTTACATTATAACCATTGCTATATCTTTTTCCTTCTTTTTTTGATGTCTTACTTGCATTGTTTTTATTGTAAAATAAATCATAGGGCACAACTGTATTCACGCAACCGTTGTGATACACCATAACTATTCTACCTTTTTTACAGTTGTTATAAATTGGAATTTCTATCATTACATCCTCATCCAAAGCCTCATGTTTTTGGAATGACCACTCACCAGTACTGTAAATCGTTAGGTAATACCAAATTTTTTCATTTCTAAAAATTTCGGTAAATTGAGGTAAATAAAACGTAGGTAACGGTTCTTCTGTAACTTTTATTTCGGGTTTTTTGTCGACAATTTCAGGTATAACTTCATCAACAAAGGTATCTGGTATTTGTATGGTTTCTATTTCCGATTTTCTCAGTTGTAGCCTATTTTCAATAAAATAGGTAATTTCATCACCTTTAAGTAATTGAGTCATGTTGCCCGTTCTTTGGAACAATTTAATTCCATTAACAAAAACAGGTCTGTTTACTTCTTTAATTTTTAAGAGTACGAAGTCTTTGTTGTTTTCATTATTAAATTGAAAATCGATATGACTATTCGATATACCTCCCATGATTTGCTTAACTGTGTTTCTTATTTTTAACTCGAAACCATCTATGTTTTCACTATAGGTATAGGTATCTGTTTCGCTGGAATTAAGATATTTAAAATCATCATTAATACCACTTATACTTCCACTATCATTCACCCCTAAGTATAATTCACCACCATGCGCATTTTGAAAACCAGCGATAGTTTTGAGAATGTAAGATAATTGACGGTCAATATTTGGCTCTATGCCACCCGCTGGAAAAACAATAGAAGTTTTAAATTCTTTGGTGGCTGATTCGTATCCAAATTTGCTTTCCAGCCTTGGGTCGTTAGAAATTTCTTGGGTTATATTTTCTTTTGTTACGATTAATTCAACTGGATATTCGAGATTTAGCGTTACTTTGTTGTATCCTTTATCATATATACTATTTACCACCAGATTGAAAATATCTCCAATTTCATGTTTTGGTTCATTATTTTTAGGATAATATCTGTGGTACAAACCAAATGAATCTTTTAATTCATAATAAACAGCTTGTGTATTGGAGTCTAAACCAATATTTACCACTTTAAAAGGATATTCTGTTTTTAAGTCTGCATAACAAAACTGAAGTACTTCTTTTCTGTCCTGAACTAAATATGGTAATCCCCAAATGTTAACTTCTTTTACGAAGCAATTCATTTTGTTTGGAATATTAAATTCCTCCCATTCTAACTGGTAATCGTATGGTTTTACACGATAGGTATCTTTAATTCCATCAGATAGATAAATGTATTTGGAATCGTTTTCTTCTTTGATTCCAATCACTTGAAAGGTGTATGATTGTCCAGGTGTGTATATTGTCATATTTGTTATTATTTTAATTGAAATATTTTAAAGAATTAGAAATTCAAATCTAATTTAATAACCAAACTAAAATATTAAATAGATACCTTAGTATCTAATATCTCGATTAGTTTTTGTCCATCTTTAAAAATGATTTCTTTCAAGTCTTTAATGTTATCAATGGTATTTGTTTTTGTACCCAAAGTCCATCTTATTTTCTCATAACCATAATCCAACATATAAGATTTATTTACATTTTCAAAGTCAGAGTTTTGAGTGATATTTTTTCTTCTGATAAAATGAGATTTTGGAAACTTAATTAGCCAATTATGACTAGGGTGTTTTAAAACTCTAAAAGTTTCCAAAGGGTAAAACTCATAAACCCATTCATCATTATTTATATCACTTTCGTGTAGTTCAAAAATTGAGTTCGGGTCATCATTAACGTCAACCAACGTTTTTACAGATATTAAATTAAGTTCATCCAATATTTTGATAAGATTTAATAATTCCAACTTATATATGGGTGAATGGGTGTTGTCGTGAGAAAGCGGATTAAGTATTAAATCTTTATGTTCTTTTAACCTAAGAAACGGTGTGAAATCACCACCGAGTGAATTATAATAATCTTTGAAACGATAAATTAAAGTTTCTAAATTAACCGTTTTAGAACCTTCGTCATTTTTCAAGAACAAAGTAAGATTATGTGGTAAAAGTTTGCATAAAACCCTTTCTGTTTCCTTTCTCAAATAATTTGCACTTGCAGGATAGTCGAATTCTTTAAGGTACTTCTTGGCTAAATCTAAATAATTACTTTGCTCAGGGATAAACGGACAAGGTATGCCAGTATCAGTTTGGTGCTGATACATTTCTTTAAAAATCCAACCCGATTCAAAACGGTCTTGGATTCTGTTTTTGCACATATTGTAAAATGCTCGATCGTGTGTGAGTATTAATATTTGATAGGTATTTATAAAACTATCACTCAACAAAATATCCAGCACTTTGTCTCGATGGCTCATATCTAAGCTCAAAAGCAAATCGTCTAAAACTAAAATTCTTGCTGAATTTGGGAATGTTGGTCTTCTGTCTAAAATGGATAAACGAATAGCTAAAGCAATGGCCGTTAAACGTGCTTCATTTAGAAAAGTATGTGGTTTTTTAACTTCACGTTCCTGTAATGGTAAATTCGGATTTGTTAAGAATATCTTCAGAGGAATCTTCGGAAAGTGAAGTTTACCATCTTTAGCACGTGTGCTTACATTTTTATTATAATCACAATCGATATTATCTACATCAAAACTTAATGTGAAATCTTCATTGAATTCTTGCTGTAGATATTCATTTGCTCCTTGGGTAATATCTATCAAAAAACGTTTTAATAGTTCTACAAATCTTGGTATAGTTGTATGTTTAAAACGTCTATATTCATCAGTACCAACACTTACAATATTTCCATTATATGGTAGGTTATTGGGTGCATCGCAAATAAACTTCCACCAATCGCTTGCGTACGTTTTTGTAGAGAGTGTACCATCGTGTTCGGTGTAGGCTTCTTCAAAATCTATGAACATCAAAATGTCGCGCTCAAACATTTCAAATAAATCAATAGGTTCACTATTGCGGAAATCATAGATTTTTGATAGAAACTTGTAATTGATAAAATCACTGCCTATTAAAGCCCTTTCTGTAAAAGTATCTCGATAAGTATTGATACTGAATGTTCTATCTGTGTTGCGTTTTAGCTCTTTAATAGTGCCTCCAGAGGGTGCGGTAAACTCTACAATAATACCCGATTCATCATCTGGTTGGGCAAAGCGGTTTCGCAAGTTTTGGTCTTTTACTGGGTCAAAGTATTTTTCAATTTCTGAACGTGGGTCTTTTATGGCACTTTGCAGAAAAGTATATAAAGCCCAATAAATAGAACTTTTGCCACTTCCATTTTCACCATAAAGCAAAAGATTTTGCTTGTCTAGTTCTATCTTGTTTTGCGTTTGCTCCGTTTCTTTGCCAAAAAAGTACTTGAAGTTACGGAGCGTTATAGATTTAATTTTCTGCATTGTTAAACACTTAAAATAGGTAACAATAATTCTTTCAGCTCAATCTTCATTAACTTGATTTGATTACGAAGCGGATTATCTTTCTCACGCAAAGTTTCGTAAGCCTCCTTTATCGCTTTTATCTGCTCATCTTCCGATAAACCCTCTATGGGTTTAAAAATGTTTTTGGCATATTTTTCTATTGCAATGCCTTTTTCTGCAAACTCTTCAGGAAAATACAATTCAAAAACTAAGGCGTCTATTACTTCTTCGATTTCTTCAATAATAGGTTTTTCGGCTATATTGAAACCATTCTTATTTAAACTCAATATAATGTCGATAAGCAAAGGTAAAATTCCTTTTACTCCATTTATTGGAATTGGTATTGCGTTTATTTCAGATGTTGTAATATTTGTATTGGTGCTTGTTAGTTTGAAGTAAAAGTTAATCAGTTTTGAGTTTAATACAGCAAGACAGTAGCGTAACTCATTTCTGGATAATCCACCTATGAAATTTGTGGAATTTGCACATAAGGAATTCTCTGGAAGGATTGTCATAATTAAACGAAGTCTTGAATCCACACCAGTTATACGTTGCATACATATTCTTTCTTTTAAACGATAAGAGGCTTTTGGTGTATTTGGGATGTTTCTGGTTGATAGATATAAAACATTTCCTTGAGAAGGTTTGTCAGTTGTTTTAAATCTCAAAATTTGTGCTCCAGTATAAACTCTAATATTGTTTTGTTTTTCTAAAACAAAATCATCTTTGAATTTAGACATATCAATTTCACCTGCTTGAGATTTAAACTGTAGTTTATTTGTGATTGATTTTAGTTTATTGAGAAAATAAAAAGTGCTATCATTTGCAGAGGGTATAATGAGTTTTTCCCCGTAAAGATTTATAATTTCCGAATAGTTGGTGTTTAAAGTAGTTGAAGAAGACATTAATTTATCTTTCCAAACAATGACTTTAAAATTTTCATTAACAATAGGTTTTGAATTTTGTAGCAAAGAAATTGCAACACTCATTTTTGCTGATTCAAAAACTCTTGTTTTTACATTGTCTCTTTCAGGAAATGAATAAAATCCGATTGGCTTTGTATTGTCAAAAATAAATTTTCTATTTGAAACTGCAGTGTCTTCTGCTAATATTGAGTTTTGAGTAATTAAACACGTGATACCTTGAGACTTTGTTACAATGACTGAAAAAGGTATAAAAAATTGATAGACATTTAATCTGCCACCTTTAGCAAACTCAAAATATTTTGATTTCTTGTATTCTTCTTGAAGCTTTCTATCGATTTCTCTTAATTGAAAATAAGGGGGATTCCCAATCACAATGTCAAACCCAGTAATTTCATTGACCAGAGGATTCAATACCTCAGGAAAATCCAATTTCCAATCAAAATGACTAAAATCTTGCTCAGGGTTTTCTTTGAGTCTTTGAAGTTTAGCAAGGGCTTGATTAAATTCTGCTACCTGAAAATCTATTTCCAAATTCTTTTTTTGGTCATTGGTTTTTAAGCCAAAACCCATATCTGTTATTTTTTGATTTTTATTGAGATAAGATGCCTTGTTAAATAAAAGTTGGTTCATTAACACATCTAATTTTAAAGCTCTTATTTCGACTTTCAGTTTCGCTTTTTGAATGTTGCTTTTGCTTTCAAAAAATTGTTTTTGCTTTTCTGAAATCACCACTAAATTTTTTCTCATTTGAGATAGATTAGCATCGTTTCTACCCGCTTTACTTTTCTCGTTCCAATCTATTTCTATGACGGTATCATCAAACTTGCTCACCAAACTGTTGCCCACTACAATTTTATAATCGAGATTAGGCAGGGCTTTAGGCATTTCTTCATCTACAATCAAAGATAGCCAAAAACGCAAACGGGCAATGTCCACCGCACCACGCTCTATGTCCACGCCATAGATAGATTTTTGGATGATGTTTTCCTTCACGGTAGCAGGACTCCAAACTTTGTATCCCAAATCGTAAGCAATTCGTTCTTTCAGTCCAAAAATCTCTTGCAACAAGCCCATAGGAAATGCACCCGAACCAATAGCAGGGTCGCATATTTTAACAGTATCGAGTTTTTGGTCTATTGCTGCCTTGTGTTCCTTGCTAAGTTTATTGTCTTTGTTTTTTACAAAGTTTTCGAGTTCTGTTCTGTCTGCATCGGGTAATTGAGTATGCAGGTATTCAATCAAAGATTCTTGTGTCATATAATGCACAATCTCTTTGGGCGTATAGAATGCTCCTTTGTCTTTGTTGTCTTCGAGTAAATTTTCAAAAATATGACCGAGCATTTCAGGGTCAACTGCTACGGTGTGTTCTTCGGGACTATCCTCAAAAATTGTAAAATTATATTGGTCAAAAAACGCAAACAAGTTGGTGAATAAATCGGCAGGAAAAGTCAAGTAATCATATTTTTCTGTCTCTTTTTCAAACAATCCACCATTCAAATAAGGAATCTTTACCACTTCGCCATCAGGCATTGTGAAATCTTCATTGGGGCGTTCTTTATTCAAAGCATCAAAAAAAAGTTTAGACAACCAATTGACATAAAAAGCATCATTCGCACCTGCTTTTTTAAAGAAATTGGTCATAAAGTTTTTGTCTCCGTTTTTATACGAAGTGTCTTTTGCCCCTAACCACCCTTTCTTTTGTAGAAAGTACAAAAACACTATGCGACCCAGGAGCTTTTTTACAAAGTCTCGAACATCTTTGTCGTTTCCGTTGAAAGCCGATTTTTTGAAATTTGAACGCATCAAATAATCCACAAAACCCGCATAATGTACATCACGATATTCATCAAAGAAAGCGTTAGACATAGCTTCGACACCAAATGCATCTTTTATTTTATTAATAGTGATTTCTAATTCATTACCCAGAATAAAAAATCGATCGAGTGCTGTTTTATAGGTTTCTTCTTTTTCACCAAAAACGTAAGTGTATCGTTTAGGGTGTGTATCTGTGTTTTGCATTTCTCCATCTTGAAAAACTCCATCACGGGCAATAAACGAAAAACGCCATGTTCTTTTTTCAGGATTTTGATAAGCAAAATTGACTAAAACAGCATTATTTCCAATGATGTGCTTTTTTACTAATGCTCCCAAGCCAACTCGACTTCTTTCTATTTGCTTGTTATCATTTACAATTACTTCAAAGAGTTCTACCGTTCTCGGCAACTCATCTAAGGTTTGAAACTCACCATATTTTACTACTGAAACAGCATAATTCTGCTCTGATGCAGATAGTTCTATATTTTGAACTCCTTGTTGGTCATAAATCTTAAGGTTTGCCACTTTGCTTTGAAAGGTAGGCAATAAAGCATTGTCTATAAACGATTGACGTTTGTAGGGTGCTTTGAAAAGTTGTATTAAAGTATCTTTATTCATCTTGATCAATTAAATGATTCTGAAATTACAATTTGAGGTTTAGCAAAAATCTTTTTCACTTTTGCTTTATTGTTGTCAGGTTCTGTATCGCTGAATTTATATTCTGCCAATACTTCCTTATAAAGCTTGTCTACCCATATTTCCAAGTCGTTTATTTTTTCTTGTTTTGCTTTTTTAATGAAAGCATCAATATTATTGGGTAGCTTTCTGTGCGAACCTTTGTATAATTCTTCAATCGTTCTTTGCAAGATTTGCTTATAGAAAGTATCTTTTACCTGTGCTGCATATGTTGGTAAAACATTCAAAACACGTTTTTCAATAGCTGACAATTGTGATTTGGTTACTTTTTGATTCTCCGTAACTTTTACAACTGTTTTGAAATGTTCTGTTGCTTTATTTACCTGCTCGTGATGAAATTCTGGAAGTGGTTTTATTGCATCCTCTTTTTCATTTGCTTTAAAAATTTTCGCTGCTTCAACAAAATTGAGTTCGTGTACAATGCCACTTTCATCAATTTTATAAAACACCCCAGGATGTCCTTCACTTTTTAGGTAAGTAACTGAGCATTTTGCAACTGGATATGTTTTTACATTATCTGCATCTCTACCCAATCTTGCCTTTTGTGGAATTTTCACAATGGCATCAAAATGTTTTTTATTGTCTTTTTTAAAGTTTCTAAGTTCTTGCAAAAAGAGTAGCGTTTCGTTAATTTCTTCTTTCAACTTTGAACCGTACAAACCTGCTTCTCCAACTTCTTCTAATTGTGAATAAATTTGAGAATCCTCTCCAAAAGCAGAATGAAACGCTTGCAATTTTTTAATAGCCGTTTGGGTCAATTTTATTTGGTTCTCTGATTTGTCGGAAGGGTAAAAGTTAAATACATTAATTTCCTTTGCCTCTGTACCAATACGATTGACACGACCTATCCTTTGCATTAATCGCGTAGAGTTCCAAGGTACATCATAGTTGATAATTACATTTGAACGATGTAAGTTTATACCCTCAGCTAATACTTCCGTAGTGAAAATAAAATCTAATTCATTTTGCCAATCTGCCTTGTCTTGGTTAGCATCAAAATTCAACCGAATCGTTTTTTCTTTTTCTTTCCTGTTGTTTGCACTAATTCCAATTGTTTTGGTATATCCCGCTTCATTGGTAGCTTTTTCAATGTAGTCCATTGTTTCTTTGGACTCTGTGAAAATTACCAATTTACCAGAATGATTGGCAGACTTCTTTAAAAAGGTGTTTTTCAGTTCTAGTAAGAACTTCTCCAATTTAGGGTCATAGTTTATTTCTTTCCAGGCTTCCACTAAATCAGCTACCATTTTTCTGTCTAGTTTCAGCAAAGGGATAAAAGTTTCTTTAAAATCTTTAGTCTGATAAATTTGATTATTACCACCCTTTGAGTTGATTTTTGCTTCTAATCCTTCTTCATCACCTTCGTCTAAGTATTTATTTACATCAATATCAGGTGCCACATAAACCTTGTCATCTTCAAACATTTTTATCATATGGTCTGTGTTTTTCAACAACCTACCTAATGACATTTTGAAAGCGTAAAAACTACTTTCCAATCTTTTCACCAATAATGTTTTCATGATGGCAGAAAGTCTGCCCGAAATAGATTCTACATCACCATATCGTTTTCTGTCTTCTTCGTTTATTAAGTATTCAATCGCTCTATATCTATAATAACCTAAACCACCGACCTCTTTACCGTTTTCATCTAATCCAGTTAAAAGAGTTATAGTTTTATCAAATAGCTGAGAAAGGTTGTCATCAAATTCATAATTTACTTCATTCGGTGGATTTATTTCTGGAAATTCAATGCCTTGTTCTTTAATGTCTTTTAGATATTCAGGGTTGTTTAAAATATCGGTTCGAGTTCTTCTTATCACCAAAGGTTCAACAACTTTGTCACGAATTTTATCAAAGATTGCTTTGACTTTTTTAACATTTAAAACTCTATCCTTTTTAAGTTTATCGTATTCCTCTTTTAGAGGCGTGAAGAATTGTTGCAAGTCTTTAACTGCAGGTAAATTGGAATTTCGTTTATCCTGAAACAAATAAACTTGATTTTCTATGTCCGCCGGATGATTGTTAAGTGGTGTTGCGGTAAGCAGCATCACTTTCTTTTTTACATCTCCATCAACCCCAGGAATTCTCCTATCCGTTTTCGTGATGGTTTGCAACTTCTCATACATCTGTGAAGTGTCGTTTCTGAATTTGTGGGCTTCGTCAATGATAATTAAATCATACTCATCAGCATTAGGATAGTCAAGAATTTCATTATCAATTACTTTATGTAAACTTCCTGTTGAAATAAATGAACAGTTGTTCCAAATATGAAAATCTTTGATTGTCTTTTTCCAGTTGGCTTCCAATGCAGGGGGATAAACAATCAATATTTTTGAATGGTAGCCATTTTCAAAAACAAACTTTTTAGCAATGATTGATGCGATAATAGTTTTTCCAAGCCCCACAACGTCAGCAAGAAAAACGCCATTGTATTTTGTCAGTTTTTCATATCCTTCTATTGCTGCTTCTGCTTGATAGGTTAATCGTTTGTAATTGTCAGGCAATAACAAATCAACATTAGCGGGGTCATAATCAATTCTACGACCAAAATATTCAATTAGTAACTTGATATATAATTCAAATGGTGTGAATTCATCATTCAAATAAGTTACCTTTTTAAGACCTTGCACATCAATTGGAAGAATGTCAATAGCTTCAAGCCATAAAGCTTCAAATTCATCAGATGCAAACTTTATATCATCGTATCTTCTCAATTCAACATTGAATTCATAGTTTGATTTTTCAGATGTTCCCAGTCCATTATCAGTAAAGTTGGATGAACCTGTTATTACTGTTCCTGTTGAATTTGCGTTAAAATTTTCAGGTTTGAAAATGTAAATTTTAGCGTGTAGATTTTTTTCAGGGTGTGCCTTTATTTGAATTTTTCCAGTTACAATATCTTCTATGAATAGAAAAATACCATTTTCAATATCTTTATTGTATTCAGCTTCTTCAATGTCAGTTTTCAAACGCTCTAAAAAAGCATCTTTCGTCTCAATAGGGTCTTTGAGATATTGCTGACCTAGAGCTGAGTATTGAGCAGCTAATAAATCAACATTAATTCCTACTAAAATACGTATATGTAGAATATTTTCTAAATAGGGTCTTAACTTAAAATATCCTGTTGAACGAAAATAACCAACTAATGCATCAAAAGAATTAAGATTTGGTATATTCTCAAGAACACCTTGAAACTTGATAAATAGATTATTATCGTTTTTGTTTGTAAAAAAATTTGTTGACATCTATCTTAAATATAAGTTAACAAACATACAAAAAAAGTATTGATTTGGGAATGAGGAAATCCGTATTTACGTTAAAAATGATGAAAAATACTGCAAAATTATGCAGGGTGTAGGGTGTAGGGAAAAAACGTGTAAAAGATTTTTATTTTTTCAGAAATAAAAAAAACGGATTTATTTGAGGAATTGGGTGCAAAACGAACTTAGTACTTTATTGATTTGCTTTTGATTGTGCTGATGTTGCTAGAAAATTTGAAAAGTAAAAAAACAAAAAATGTTTGTGTGGAAATTTGGTTACACCCCTTACACCCTCTTTTTAGTGTTCAGTTTTCGGTGGTCAGTTGGCAGAAAAAAAAGTGGATATCCTAACGAGAATTTCTTTGTCTTTCCAAATTCATTTTTATCAGTTTTGGAGAAACTGAAACAAGTTCAGTTTGACAAGCATTCTATTTTTGGGATACCCACTTTTGATAATTTTGGGTTTATATTTCGGATTGTCGGTTGGTTTGATCTACTTCTTCGTAGGTAAATTCTTTTACTGCGTAGACTGGACTTCCTTTTCGCATTAGTCTTGTGAAATTGTGTTTTTTTAAAGCTTTTCCGATTTTGTTTATTGTTCCATCGGTGATGGTAATTTTTGCTCTTTCGGCTAGTTTTGCTGCTATTTGTGAGGCGTTTAGATAATGGGTGGCATTTTCTCTATCGCAAGGTTCAAACCATGTTAAAAGCAATTCTTCTTCTGGGCTTCGTAGTTGGTATTGTTCGTTGTTTTCGGTGATGTTTTTGATTTCTTCTTGGTCGAACCAATGTCTGAATCCTGTTTTGAATAAATACAAGGCTTGTGATAATACATTGTCAATGTTGATTTCGTGTTGGTATTGGATGTTTTCTACTTCAAAACAAAGGAATCGTCTGCTTCCTGTACTGTCGTTTAAGAATTGCGCTGTGTTGACACTTCCGGCAAATGATGCGCGTCTTGGCATGGTTTCGTTGTTGTGTCCGTAGGCTTTTCTCATTCTGATTTGTGTCTTTGTAATTATTTCTTTTAAGCTTCCTATTTCGGAACGGTTTAGGTTTTCTAATTCGTCCAGGTTGATTAACATACATTCTGAAAGCTGCACTAAAGTGTCTTTGTTGTTTGGGTTTATGGTTCCAGAGAACAAATACTCTTTTAATTTTCTAGGTACTAGCTTTTCTACCCAAGTAGTTTTTCCTAATCCTTGTTTTCCACTGAATACAATTACCGTGTGATTTATTACTTTGTCATCTAATACACAACCTACCATTGCTACAATCCATTTTTTAAAACACTCTTGCCAAAGTTCTTGTTTTGTAGTGGTTATCGTGTTTGCCAATTCTAAAATGTAATCTGTTTTTTCATCATACGATGGTAAATTGAAAAAGTAATCTTCGAACGGATTATATAATTCACAGAAATCGGAATACAATAGGTTTCGCAAAGAAGAAAGGTTTGTTTTGATTCTTCCTTTTAAACATTCACGAAGCATTGAGTTTTCAATAAAGTCGTTCATTACATGCCATTTCTTTTTGGCCCCACCCGACCTCCCCGAAAGGGAGGAGCTTGAAAGCTGTTGATATTCTAGTTTACCTGATACTATGTTGTGACGGAAATTGTATCGAGATGTTAGAAAATTTTCTAGTTTGTCGATTGGTGTTATTCTTGTTTTTTCTTCTTCTTCGTCCTCATAGAAGTCGCCTCTCGACTCCGCTCGAGGTGACAGGTTTTGATTGTCTGATTTTTTTGTGTTGTTTTTATTGTTTTTGTTTGTTTCAAATTTTTCATCTTTTCCAAATTCGTGAATGTTTCCGTAGGCGCTGTGAACGGTTTGTGTTACTTCTTTTTCGTCATAGCCAAAGTCTGTTAATATAAAGCTAAGTGCTTCGTTTAATGATATGCCTTTTCGGTTTAGGTTGCACGCGAGTTGGTGTACGAATACGTTTCGGCTACCTGTCGCGTATTGCACTTTTTTTTCGGTGAAGCGGATGCAGTGGTAGTATACAGCTTCGCTGTTTGAAGTTTGCTTCGCCAGTTCGCTTTCAAGAAAGCTTGTGTCAGGTTTCAAGTTTAAGGTTGTTGAAGCTTCGACAGGCTCAGCTTGACTAGTTTGCATGGCTTCGCTTGCAAATACCTTTGCAGATTCGTTTTGATAAAGGTTATCATCGAATGAGTAGAAACATAGTCGGGTTATGTCTTTTCCGGATTTGTCTATTTCATGGTTTAATAGAGTTTCATAGTGTTTTTGGATGGCCAAAAAGGTTTCTTTGTGGTCTTCTTTTGTGGTGTTTACTTTTACTAAAATCTTTAATCCATTACCTGATGGACTTATGAAACTTGCATAGGTGTATTCGGATTGGTTGGCTTTTTGTTTTGCGTTTTGTAAATCGGTTTGACTTAATTTATCGATGTCTAGGATAATGAAATTAGAGTATGCTTCCAGAAATTCCATTTTTCTTCCACCTACAAATTTTCCTGAAGGAGTGAATGCAGGCAATGATTTTTTGGCTTTTTCATAGGCTTCTAGTTTGTTTTCGGCTAATGATTTACGCAAATAGGTTATCCCTGGTCTATACTTTCCGGTTTTGATTTCGTGTAGGATTTCGGGAATTGTTTTGTGTTCTATTACTTCGTTGAAGTTTTTGAAGATTGTTATCATGTTTGAGTGATTAGTGAAAAGTGATTAGTGAATAGCTTTTGTGGTTGTTCCTGTTTTACAGTCACAAACCTCACATGTTCCGTTGCACTGGTTCATACTATTTGCCTTTGAATGATTTGTTATAGTGTTCTTGTAGTAGTTTTTCAACGTCAGAAAGTTTGTAATAGATTTTGCTTCCGACTTGACTGAATGAGATTTTGCCTTCATCTCTCCAGGTTTGTGCTGTGCGTTTGGAGATTTTCATGAGCATAATGAACTCTTGATTGTCTAAGAAGGTTTCTTTCTTTGGGTCTGGCTTGGTGTTTAGTTGGCTTTGAATTGCGTCTAATTTTGCCATTAAGTCGTTGTACTGGTCTTTTGTTAAAATAATTGCTTCCATTTTCGTAGTTTTTAAAAGTTTATGGAGCAAAATTGTGAAGTAAAAAAAAGTCCCTTAGTCCCAATCGGGTCCCAAGGGACTATTATTTTTTAAAGGAAATTATCGAGGTCAATACGTTTGTGGGTTTTCGGTCGTTTATCGCCTCGTGATGGTTTGAGGATGGTTTCGACAGTTTGGGGACTTATTTCGTTGTTGTCTTTGTCGATGAAGTTATTGACGATCATATTTACTATTTCGCCATTGGAAGCATCAATAAATGATTTTCCATCAACAAATAGTTCCCGACTTAGTTGGTAGAATATGTCTACTAATTGGTTTAGATTTCCGTTGAATTTTAGTTTTTTAGTGGTTAGTTTTTTCTCCAGTTCTAGTTCTTTTTCCTTCTCAATTTCTGAACGCATTTTGCGAAGCGTTTGTAATTTTTCAATGAATTGAACGCATTGCTGGTCATAAGCTTGCAGCTTATTATTGATTGAAATGATGTCAGCTTGTCGGTATTCGAAAATTTCTTCGTTCAAAAAGATTATTTTTTCATTGAACGATTCCATTTTTTCAACCTGATGTTTGATTTCAAAAAACGAAAAATAACGATCTTCTGATTCGGCATTGATTAACCTTTTCGGAGTAATTTGTTTGGTTTCTTTTACGCTCGAAGATTGCAGCTCCGTTCGTTTTTTCTCGATGATGTTGTACAATTTGTTGAATCTACTCAATGCCTTTTGGCTAAAGAATAGTTCTTCATTGTTGGCTAATAATTTTTCAAACTTGTTTAACCAAGTGTTTCCGTCTTGGGCAAGTTGGAGTTGGTAGTTTATGAATTCGGGTAGTTGGGATTGTGGGATTGTAAATACTTTTTCAAGTAAAGCAATACAATAGTTTTCCAGTGTGGGTTCCTGGTCGTGCGTAATGTCAAAAATAGAAGCTGCACTTTGTGCTGTGTCGATGGTTCTCCATTCTGAGAACAATGATTTTTTGATGTTTTGCCCTTTTAAGTTCACGTTTTTTGCCGGTGTTAAATTTGTTCATTAGTTGTTATTTGGTTACACTTTTTCCAATGTCACGAATTGAAATGGTTTAGTTGCTTGAAGTTCAGGTATACTTCAAGTAAATTTCAATATGATTTTGGAAGTTTTTTATTATTTGGGATGCCTAAAATTAGAACAAATTCAGTACCACTTTGCGTTGTTTTTCGTACAAGTTTTCAACAAAATTGCGAAGGCTTGTATTTGCTAGGGTTTTGGA
>NZ_DITB01000073.1:3976-4570 GCF_002422095.1 Flavobacterium sp. UBA6195 | reverse complement strand
CCATTAGCTTTTTGCAAATGACCATAAACAGAAGTGTACCCATTAGGATGCGTTATATAAATAGCCTTTCCATATCCAAATACTGAAATTTTGATTCGGGAAACATAGCCATCACCGGCAGCATAAACAGGCAAACCTTCTACCCCCTTTGTTTTGAAATCCAAACCAGAATGAAAATGGTTACTTCGCAATTCGCCAAAGGAGCCAGATAAATCTAAAGGAATCAGTAGAGGCGATTGAAAATAATCTTGAGGAAAATCTTGACTGTAAATTAAAAAAGGGAGAAATAAAAAGGCTAATAAAAATTTCATACAAATTCTGTTTAGCGCTAAAATAGGAAAAAAAATTATATTAAAAGAGTCAAAAAAGATACGTTATTTAAAACAATAACAATCAATCAGTTATGAATACTTAAAATTAATTCATAAAAATTAATAAAAAGTATTGCTATTTTTGAATACTAATGCTAACTTTGTGAAATAATGAAATGAATTTATCATTAATGACTGAATTATCTGAATTAATTGATTCTCTCGAAGTTAAATTTTTTAAGCTCAACCAAAAAGTCATTCAGCTTGAAAAGAAAAACATAGA
>NZ_DITB01000073.1:0-3847 GCF_002422095.1 Flavobacterium sp. UBA6195 | reverse complement strand
AAGAAGAAGGGCTTAGAAGCGCTTCAAAGAAAATAGATGCTATGATAAAACAGTTTGAACAAAGTTATGCTGTAAGAGACAAACAAGATGTTTTAGCTATGTGTGCCTTGCAATTTGCAGCTCAAGTTGAACAAAAACAGATCAATTCTTCTCAAGATAATGAAACAAATATAGCCAGATTGCAAAATTTGGATAAAAAATTGAGTGAGTTACTCTCAAAATAAATACGTTCTTACATTAACAAACAAAGATACTGCCTACATTAGTATATATTTGATAAACTCAACACTAACAAATTAAACGAGTGAATCTTTGCAACTATAACAGGCCCTTTAGTGGGAAGTTTGAACTGCAGGTTAGCTCAAATCTTGTATAACAGAGTTTATACAAACACCTAATGTAGGCTTTTTTTATATAATTTTTTTAACTAACATATGGATATAGTAAGCATAATAATTGGAATCGTTGTCGGTATAGCTGGAGGTTTTGGTATTGCTAAATTTTTAGAAAAAAGCAATGTTTCTAACTTAATTAAAAATGCAAAAAAGGAAGCTGCTTCCATTTTAAAAGATGCAAAAACAGAAGCAGAAGCTGCAAAAAAAGATAAAATACTTCAAGCTAAAGAAAAATTTTTAGAATTAAAAGCCGAGCATGAACAAGTAATTCTAGCACGTGATAAAAAAATGGCTGAAGCCGAAAAAAGAACGCGCGACAAAGAATCTCAAGTTTCTAATGAGTTAGCAAGAGCAAAAAAAGCAGCTGATGATGCTGAAGCTAAAATTGCTGATTACAACAACAAAATAGAATATTTAGACAAAAAACAACAAGAAATTGATAAACTTCACAAAAGTCAGGTAGAACAATTAGAAGCCATCTCTGGACTTTCTGCCGAAGATGCAAAAAATCAATTAGTTGAAAGCCTAAAAGCAGAAGCAAAAACCAACGCTATGTCTTACATTCAAGACACTGTTGAAGAGGCTAAAATGACAGCTCAACAAGAAGCAAAGAAAATCATTATTAATACCATACAAAGAGTTGGAACTGAAGAAGCAGTTGAAAACTGTGTATCCGTATTCAATATTGAATCTGACGATGTAAAAGGTAGAATTATTGGTCGTGAAGGTCGTAATATTAGAGCCTTAGAAGCAGCAACTGGAGTTGAAATTATTGTAGATGACACACCAGAAGCTATCATCTTATCTTGTTTTGACCCTGTAAGAAGAGAAATTGCGCGTTTAGCATTACATAAATTGGTAACAGACGGACGTATTCACCCGGCTCGTATCGAAGAAGTTGTAGCTAAAACAGCAAAACAAATCGATGAAGAAATTATTGAAACTGGTAAACGTACTGTAATTGATTTAGGAATCCACGGATTACACCCTGAATTAATTAAAGTTGTGGGTAGAATGAAATACCGTTCTTCTTACGGACAAAACTTATTACAACACTCAAGAGAGGTAGCTAAGTTATGTGGTATTATGGCGGCTGAACTAGGATTAAACGTTAAATTAGCTAAAAGAGCTGGTTTATTACACGATATTGGAAAAGTACCAGATACAGAGAGTGAATTGCCTCACGCAATACTAGGTATGCAATGGGCAGAGAAATATGGTGAAAAAGAAGAAGTATGTAATGCTATTGGAGCACACCACGACGAAATAGAAATGAAATCATTGATTTCTCCAATAATCCAAGTATGTGATGCTATTTCTGGTGCACGTCCTGGAGCAAGAAGACAAGTATTGGATTCTTACATCCAACGTTTGAAAGACTTAGAAGATATTGCATTTGGATTTAATGGTGTAAAAAATGCTTATGCAATTCAGGCAGGTAGAGAATTACGTGTGATTGTTGAGAGCGAAAAAGTTTCTGATGAAGCAGCAGCTAATCTTTCTTTTGATATTTCACAAAAAATTCAGACTGAAATGACTTATCCTGGTCAGGTGAAAATTACAGTAATTAGAGAAACTAGAGCTGTCAATATTGCGAAGTAATTTTTAAGTCGCAGTATTCAGTCGCAGTTGACAGTAAATATTTAAAAAAGGGGGTTTCAAAATTTTGAAAATCCCTTTTTTTTATTCCCATAACTGTGACTGAAAACTGTGACTGCTAACTATTTACGTGGATGATAATTATTCAACACTTCCGACAAGAATTTTCTATCCAAATGCATATACACTTCTGTAGTAGTAATTGATTCATGACCTAGCATTAATTGAATAGAACGTAAATCGGCACCGTTTTCTAAAAGATGCGTTGCAAATGAATGTCGGAATGTATGAGGGCTTATTGTTTTGTTTAAGTTGATTTTTACCGCCAAATCTTTTATAATGGTAAATACCATAGCACGAGTTAATCGTCTTCCTCTTCTATTTAAAAATAAGGTATCCTCATGACCTTTTTGTACTCGATAATGCACACGTATTAAATTAACATAAGAAGTAATATATTTTATAGTAGATTGACCTACAGGCACAAAACGTTGCTTGTTTCCTTTTCCAGTAATTTTAATAAAACCTTCTTCAAAAAACAAATCGGATATCTTTAAACCAACTAATTCCGAGACACGCAAGCCGCAACTATACAAGATCTCTAACATGGCTCTATTGCGCTCACCCTCAGGAGTAGACAAATCAATAGCACCTATTAAAGCATCAATTTCTTCTGTAGCTAAAGTATCCGGTAGTTTTCTTCCGGTTTTAGGCACCTCAATTAATTCTAAAGGCGTGTCTTTTCGATAATCTTCAAAAATTAAATAATTAAAAAAACTCTTTAAGCCTGAAATAATTCTTGATTGACTTCTAGCATTAACTTGCGATGAAATTTCATAAATAAATTGTTGGATAATTTCTTCAGAAATGTGTAATGGCGAAACATTAGTATTATGTTTTTCTAAAAAAAACACTAATTTTTCTATATCAAAAGTATAATTATCAATAGTGTTTTTAGAAAGCCCACGCTCTAAGCGCAGATAATTTTGATATTCTTTAATATACGATTGCCAAGTACTCATTTTTCAAATGTAGGTAATTTACAGTAATAAAAAAATCCCGCTAAAGCGGGATTTTGAAATTTTCAAGAAACAATTATAATTTAAAAACGCCACCAACATTAATTGAACTGTAAGCATTTTTAATTGTGAAATCACTATCTTTTGGCACATCTGTAAGACCAGTAATACCTTGTAAATCAATTAAAATACTAAATTTTTGATTAATTTCAATTTTATATCCAATACCATAAGCCAATCCTAATTGAAAAGTATTCGCTTGATCTTTAATATCTCCAAAATTATTTTCTGCCTTCGTTAAGAAACTAAAACTTGGACCAAAATTCAAATTCCATTTTCTTGTAGAACCAAAATGCCAATTTGCATTAGCTGGCAGGGTAATATAATTTAATTTTTCTTCATAACCTCCAGAACCTTTAGCTCCCATTGTTTGATAATGTAAACCCGAACGTAAACTCCATCTATCATTAAAAAAATAATCTGCTCCCACACCAAAAGAAACTCCAGAAAGCGTATTAGAATCTAAACTCTCTTCACCATAGTAGTTAGCACTTGAATAACCAATTTGAGGAATTAACTCAACTGCACCTTTCTCTCTAGACTGTGCATTAGTAAAACCAAAAGCCAACAATGCAGCTGCAGATAATAAAATTTTTTTCATGTTTTAAGTTTTTAAATTTTATCAAAAATAATAAAAGTTTATTTAATTTCATTGTTGTCCGATAAAAAAGAAGCGAAAAAGATGGCTTCTTTAAAAGAATCGTAAATTTGTGTTTCGACATACAAAATACGATGAGTAACAGTAATTATTTTTCCAGTAAATCTGTTTTCGGA
>NZ_DITB01000091.1 GCF_002422095.1 Flavobacterium sp. UBA6195 | reverse complement strand
ACAAAGATATGAGCCCCGATGGGAGTGGAAATCCTTTTTGCTTTTTGTTGCCTGAGGTACTCGAAGGCAACAAAAAGCAAAAAGATTGTAGCGCACAGCGGGACTATTACTCTTTATGAAATACTAAACGGCTGCTTCTAAAAAACCTAATCGAAACGTATTGCTTTTACTGGTGAAATTTTGGTGATGATGTAAGATGGAATTAATAAAACCAACAAACAAACGATTACGGTTCCTATATTTAATAATGCGATGTGAAGTAAATTAATACTTACTGGCGCTTCGTTTACGTAATAGTTTTCGGGATTGAGTTGGATTACGCCGAAGAATTTTTGAATTAACAATAAAGAAATTGCTATAAGATTTCCCCAAAATAATCCTCGGGCGATTAAATAGAAAGCGTTGTACAGGAATATTTTTCGAACATTCCAATTGTTAGCTCCCATAGCTTTTAAAATTCCGATCATTTGGGTGCGTTCTAAAATTAGGACTAATAGTGCGACTACCATATTAATAGTAGCTACGACAATCATTACAATTAGAATAACCAAAATGTTGAAATCGAACAATTTTAGCCATTCGAAAATACTATAATACTTTTCTTCGATGGTGATACTATTATAGGTAGGCGGAATTTCTTTGTAGACCTCATCTCCTTTTTCTTTGATTTTTGAAAAATCTTCTACGAAAACTTCGAACGCACCGACATCTGTTGGTCGCCATTTATTAATGAGTTGCACGTGACGAATATCACCTATTATATAAGTAGCATCGAATTCTTGAAAACCTGAGTTGAAAATTCCGGTGATTAGGAAGTTTCTTTTATTTGGAAGTTTTCCGTTGTCTTTCATAAAAAAAGTCAGAAACTTATCTCCTACTTTTAAATGAAGACGCTTTGCTAAGTATTCCGAAATTAAAACTTCGGTATTTAGTTCGGATTTTAGATTTGGAATTTTACCATCAACCAAATATTCTTCTAAATTGGTGAAATTATAATCTTTACCAACACCTTTATATATGATTCCTTCGAAAGCTTTTTCTGTGCGAATTATTCCAGCTTTGCTTGCTACAGCTTGCACATGACTGATGCCTTCTACATTTTTGAATTTAGGGTAAAAGCTTTGCTTGATAGAAATCGGTTCAGTGGTGACTTGTGATTGATTGTCATCAAAATTAGAAATAATAATGTGTCCGTTGAAAGCCGAAACTTTCTCGCGAATTTTATCTTGAAGTCCAACACCTGTAGCCACCGCCATAATCATCATAATAATTCCGATGGCAATTGCCGTAATCGCAATTTTTATAATTGGCGAAGAAATACTACTTTTATAACTTTTAGCAGCAATTAGTCTTTTGGCTATGAAATATTCTAAATTCAAGGTTTTTATGACATCTAAATTATTTTTCAAAAGTACATTATTATTTTTTTCTTTACTAATCGTTTCGTGTGGAAGTAGCAAAAAGGCGATTCCGCAAGTAAAACCAAGCAATGATAATGTGACTTTGACTTCCACTTCAACAGATGTTGCTTTTAAAACTGGTGCCGAAAACTTTGAGAGTTATTTATCTTTATTGAAAGACAAACGTGTTGGAATTGTTACGAATCAAACAGGAATTCTTTCAAAAGAAAAACATTTGGTTGATTTTTTAATCGAACAAAACATCAAGCTGCAGAAAATTTATGCGCCTGAACACGGTTTTAGAGGAACAGCAGATGCTGGCGAATTAATCGTTGACGGAAAAGACACCAAAACAAACTTGCCTATTATTTCCCTTTACGGAAACAATAAAAAGCCAAAACCTGAGCAATTAGAAGGAATTGATATCTTGGTTTTTGATTTGCAAGATGTTGGTGCGCGATTTTACACATACATATCTTCGTTACATTATGTGATGGAAGCTTGTGCGGAAAATAACATTCCGCTTTTGGTTTTAGACCGACCAAATCCGAATGGAACTATTATTGATGGTCCAATTTTAGAAAAGGAACACAAGAGTTTTGTTGGGATGCATGAAATTCCGGTTTTGCATGGGATGACGATTGGCGAATATGCAAAAATGATTAATGGCGAAAAATGGTTGAAAGATAGTATTCAATGTGACTTGAAAGTAGCACCTTGTTTGAACTATTCGCGCGATATGAAATATAGCTTACCTGTAAAGCCTTCGCCAAACTTACCAAACGATCAATCGATTAATTTGTATGCGAGTTTGTGTTTTTTTGAAGGCACGAATGTCAGTTTAGGTCGCGGTACTGAAAAGCAATTCCAAATTTATGGTTCGCCTTTTTTACCGAAAAGTGAATTTGATTTTAGCTTTACTCCGCAACCAAATTTTGGAGCAAAAGATCCCGTTCATAATGGAAAATTATGCTTTGGAGAAGATTTAACCGAAATTAGGAAAGTGCACCGATTAGAATTAAAATGGTTATTGAAAGCTTACGAAAATACCGCAGACAAAACTGTTTTCTTCAACGATTTCTTCACCAAATTAGCCGGAACCAAAAAACTACGCGAACAAATTGAAGCCGGAATGACCGAAAAAGAAATTAGAAAAACGTGGCAAGAAGGTTTGGAGCAGTTTAAGGAAGTGAGAAAGAAATATTTGATTTACGAGTGATGATGGAAGCTGGGTGATGGAAGTTGGAAGTTAAAAAACGTGAATTTCACGAATTATCACCAATAAACTTTGAGATTCCTAACGGAATGACAAGATTGCGATAAAAACTGAACACTTTCAACTGAACACTGACCACTCATTAAAGAGGCAACTTCTCCTTCATTTTCTCCACAATATTATAAGCCGCTGGACAAATCGCAACATTAAGTAGCGTTAAATCAGTGATTTGATTGAATTTTTTTCTGTCGGTATGTGGGAATTCTCGGCAAGCTTTTGGGCGGACATCGTAGATAAAACATTTGTTGTCGCTGTCTAAAAATGTACACGGAACACTTTTTAATACATAATCGTTATCTTCATCTATGCGAAGATATTGGTCGATAAACTGCTGTGGTTTTTGACGGAAACTTTTCGAAATTCGTT
This sequence comes from Flavobacterium sp. UBA6195, assembly GCF_002422095.1. Lineage (GTDB taxonomy): Bacteria > Bacteroidota > Bacteroidia > Flavobacteriales > Flavobacteriaceae > Flavobacterium. Next base: position 44,314 of record NZ_DITB01000091.1, on the reverse strand, counting down.
CAATATCGGCCGACGTAAATAACGGCCCAGTTGTTCTGCAACAATTGGCACACTCTAAACAATCCGTTTTTTTGAATTCGGCATCGTGTAAATCTTGCATTACATAATCCAAATTCTTGGGTGTTTTCTTTTTTAACTTGTCAAAATACTTTTTGGTTTCGTTATGCGTATCTTTGGCAAGTTTTCCGAGTTCGTTTAAATTTGGCTTTAGCATTTTATAGATTTTCTTCTGCAAAGTTACGATTTTGAATTCCGAATTTAGAATAACGAATGTTGAATTTTGAAATACAAACCATGAAAGACCTTTTCGGAAAAGCTATTTTAGACTACCAAACCAATAATTCTCCCGAAGATTTAATCACCGAAACTTCTATTTCGGAAGCCGATGAAATGAGCGTTGCCTATTTGTTTCGTGATTTTAAAGACATGCCAAAACTGGAACAAAAAGCATTGCAATTAGCGAAAGGAAAAGTGTTAGACGTAGGTTGTGGAGCAGGAAGTCACGCTTTGTATTTGCAGGAAAAAGGTTTCGATGTTACCGCAATTGATATTTCGGAAAATGCAATTAAAGCTTGTGAATTGAGAGGCTTGAAAAACTGTAAAGTTTCGGATGTATTAAATTTAGATACTTCAGAAAAATTCGACACCATTCTACTTTTGATGAACGGAACCGGGATTTTCGGAAAAATGAATCAGATTCCTACTTTTTTACAAAAATTGAAATCACTTTTAAATGAAGGTGGGCAAATTCTAATTGATAGTTCCGACTTAATTTATATGTACGACCAAGATGAAGATGGTGCTTACGAAGTTCCTGCAAATGGTTATTATGGTGAATTGACCTTCACTATTCAATATAAAGGAGCAACCGAAGATACTTTTGATTGGTTATATTTGGATTATAATACGCTACAAAACGGAGCAATTGCCAATGGATTGGAATGTGAACTTATTTTAGAAGGTGAACATTTTGATTATTTGGCAAAGCTTTCAATAATATAATTTAAAGTTTTTGTTACACAAAGTACCTCGAAGTTTTTGCACAAAGTTTCACAAATAAAATATTTCTTCTTTGCGACTTAGCGAGCAAAAATTATGGAATATTCAAATATTTATGAGTCTGTAACGAAACTCTCCATTTTGGATTATTCATTACATATTCTACAATTAAAGGTGTCATTTCTTCTTTTTTGCTCCATTCGGGTTGTAAAAACAAAATCGCGTTTGGATTTACTTTTGCCGCTTGTTCTTCGGCAAAAATGAAATCATGTTTGTTATAGATGATAACTTTTAATTCGTTAGCAATATCGTAAGCACTTTGTACAGGTAATTTGTTTTTCTTTGGCGACAAACAAAACCAATCCCAAGTTCCTGAAACTTCGTAAGCTCCAGAAGTTTCAATATGTACTTTTAAATTTTGAGCTTTTAATTTTGAAGTCAATAAAGTCATATCCCAAGTCAAAGGTTCTCCTCCTGTTACCACAACTGTGTCGGCATATTTTTTGGCATTGGCAACAATCAAATCGGTATTCGTTGGTGGATGCAATTCCGCATTCCAACTTTCTTTCACATCGCACCAATGGCAACCTACATCGCAACCGCCAATTCTAATGAAATAAGCTGCTGTTCCTGTATGATATCCTTCGCCTTGAATCGTGTAAAACTCCTCCATTAAAGGCAACATTTCGCCTTTTTCAACCGCTAATTGTACTTCTTTCTGTAACATCTCAAATAAAAATAGTGGGCAAAGATACAACTTGGAAGTTAGAATTTAGAAATAAGAAGTCAGAATTTTGAAATTGTAAATGTCATTGTCCTTGAAATTTGATTGTATTTTAACTACATTTGAAATTCAAAATACATCAAAATGAGCAAGACAGAAGATTTTAGCAAACATATAAACGAAGGTTACGCTTGTAAAGGCGAATTTATCACATTAGGAGGTGGAATTTTAGATGGCGAAGCGGTTCCAAATACACACGTAAACATTCCATTAAAAACCTTAAACCGTCACGGATTAATTGCTGGAGCAACAGGAACTGGAAAAACCAAAACCATTCAAGTGCTTTCCGAACAATTATCGCAAAATGGAATTCCTGTTTTGATGATGGATATTAAAGGAGATTTCTCGGGAATTGCTATGCCTGGCGAAGAAAAATCGTTTATCACCGAACGTCATGCTAAAATTTCGATTCCTTATGAAACAAAGGGGTTTCCTGTAGAATTAATGACTATTTCAGAACAAAATGGTGTTCGTTTGAGAGCAACTGTTTCTGAATTTGGACCTGTTTTATTCTCTCGAATATTAGATTTGAACGATACGCAATCCGGCGTAGTTTCTATTATTTTTAAATATTGTGATGATAATAGTTTGCCATTATTGGATTTAAAAGATTTCAAAAAAGTACTTAATTACGCAACCGAAGAAGGAAAAGCCGAATTTGAAGCCGAATACGGAAGAATTTCAACCAGTTCAACTGGTTCGATTTTAAGAAAAATTATCGAACTAGAACAACAAGGTGCGGAATTATTCTTTGGCGAAAAATCTTTCGATATTCAAGATTTAATGCGAATTGACGAAAACGGAAATGGTTACGTGAACATCATGCGTTTGACCGATATTCAAGACAAACCGAAATTATTCTCGACTTTCATGTTGAGTTTGTTAGCCGAAATTTACAATACGATGCCCGAACAAGGCGATGCTGGTCGACCAGAATTAGTCATTTTCATTGATGAAGCGCATTTGATTTTTGACGAAGCTAGCAAGACATTATTAAATCAAATTGAAACGATTGTGAAATTGATTCGTTCGAAAGGAATTGGAGTTTATTTCATTACGCAAAATCCTATGGATGTTCCAACAGGCGTTTTGGCACAATTGGGTTTAAAAATTCAGCATGCCTTGAGAGCTTTCACGGCGAATGATAGAAAAGCCATCAAAATGACAGCTGAAAATTATCCCGACACTACTTTTTATGAAACTGATGAAGTGTTAACTTCGTTAGGAATTGGAGAAGCTTTTGTAACCGCATTAAGCGAAAAAGGAACTCCGACACCATTAGTAGCTACTATGATGCGCGCACCAATGAGTAGAATGGATGTTTTAACAGAAAGTGAAATTGAAGCAAGTATCGCAAAATCGAAATTAGCGAAAAAATATAATGAGATTGTAGACCGTGATAGTGCTTACGAAATGCTAAACAAGAAAATTACTGAAGCACAAGAAGTCGCAGCCAAACAAGAAGCCGAAAAACCAACCCGAAAAGCAAAAGAAGAACCTAGTACGGCTGAAGTAGTTGGGAAATCAATTACCAAAGTAGTTACGAGCGCTAGTTTTATTCGCGGTGCGTTTGGTTTATTAATGAAGATGTTTAAGAAATAAAGGTAAAGGGTGTTGGATGAAAGGTTTTGGGTTTAACTTATAAACTTTTAACTTTTAACTTTTAACCTTTTAAACTCAAAAATTAAGATGAAAGGATTTATTACCATAGGATTACTCATACTTTCTAATGTTTTTATGACATTGGCTTGGTATGGGCACTTAAAATTTAAAGAATTAAAATGGTTTGAAAATGCGGGATTAATAACAGTTGTCTTAATCAGTTGGGGATTAGCGTTGTTTGAATATTTCTTTCAAGTTCCAGCCAATAAACTGGGTTATGAAGGTAATGGCGGACCGTTTTCATTAATGCAATTAAAAGTAATTCAAGAAGTGATTACGTTAGTCATTTTTGTTATTTTCTCTTTACTATTTTTCAAAAACGAAACATTCCGATGGAATCATGCCGTAGGATTTTGTTTTTTAGTGTTGGCGGTTTATTTTATATTTAAGAAGTAAGACATGAAAAAATATTTTATACAAAAAGCACCATTCGTAGTTCCAACTACAGATGGAAAATTGATTGAAGAACATCACGGATTGGCAACTACAAACAATTCAGCGATTTCTATAGCGCATATGATAGCGCCACCGGGTTGGAGCGAACCTTTTCAAACTCCAGAATTTGATGAATATACTTATATCATTAAAGGGAAAAAGCAATTTATCATCGAAGATGAAACAATAGTTTTAGAAGCAGGTCAATCGATAAAAATTGAGAAAAACACACGTGTTCAATATTCCAATCCGTTTGATGAACCTTGTGAATACTTGGCGATTTGTACGCCAGCTTTTAGTATGGATGCTGTTAATAGAGAAGAATAAAAAAGAGGCGATTGCCTCTTTTCTATTTTAATAATTCTAAAATCTTATTTTCAACTTCTTCCGAATTCCAATTTTCATGAATGTTATCCATTTTCAAAACTTCTTGCATAATTTCATTTTGAAAATCACCAATCGCCATGGCTTCTGAATAAGGTTGTAAACTAAAAGTTACTCTACTATACAAAGGCATCCATTTTTCTGGATGTTTATCGGAAAACCATTTTTCGATTTTCTTTTGTAGTAAGAAATTAGCATCCGCAGTTTTTGCACTCATTTCTTCAAAATTTCTTCTGGAAAGTTCGGCAATGGCGTCTGCATTTGGCTTTCTTGAAATTTCGTAAGCTTTAAAAATTCGATCCCAATCGTCACCATGTTGTTGCATTAATTCATTCAAAATCGTGATATCTTCAAAACCTGCATTCATTCCGTGACCGTAAAAAGGCACAATCGCATGTGCTGAATCACCAATTAAAGCAATTTTATCGTTAAATGTCCATGGGAAACATTTCATAATCGCCAAATAACTGTTCGGATTTCTGAAAAAATCACGCACTAAATCAGGAATTACATCTTTTGTGTCTGGAAAATAAGTCGCGAAAAACGAAACTAATTTCTCTTCGTTAGTTAATGATTCAAACGAATTTTCGCCTTCAATCGGCATGAACAAAGTACAAGTAAACGAGTTGTCTAAATTAGCCAATCCCATCAACATGAAATTTCCTCTTGGCCAAATGTGTAACGAATGAATATCAATTTTTGGAGAACCATCCGCATTGGCAGGAATATGTAATTCTTTGTAACCAATTTTCATGAACTCTTGCGAATAATCAAACATCGATTGACGTTGCATTCTGTGTCTAATTCTCGAAAAAGCACCATCGGCTCCGAAAACTTTGTCGTATTTTAACTCAGTCCACTCGTCTTGCTCGGTTTCGCCTTCCCATAAAGTTGCAGTGGCTAAAGTTACATCCCAAATTTTACGTTCGAAAAAGAATTCCACCCCTTCAGCTTCAGCTAAATCAACCATTTTTCTATTCAAAACGCCTCTTGACAATGAAAAAATAGCTTCACCTTCTTTTCCGTAAAATTGATAATTTAGTTTTCCATCTTGTAAATGGATGGCTCTTTTATCTACTGGAATTCCGATTTTTCTAATTTCCTCATCTAAACCCACATCTTCCAATGCTTTCCAACCGCGATTTGACATCACCAAATTAATGGAACGACCCGAAAACTCAACCGTTCTAATATCGGGACTTCTGTCGAAAACATGTACTGTATGTCCGGCTCTTTTTAAATAGATTGCCAATAAAGTTCCTACTAATCCTGAACCTACAACAGCAATTTTTTGTGGCGTTTGCATGAAGACTTTTGTAAAAATTTGGACTGCAAAAATACAGAATAATAAATTTCTAAGCCCGACTTTTATTAGATTTTTGATTTTGAATTCAAATTTTGTTTAATTATTTTTAATATTAGTTAAACAAAATGTATCTTTGAATAAAAATTGCTATGAAAAAGATTACGAAAGACGAATTGTTCTATATGTCAAAAGTCCCTCGACTGAACTTAGTCAATTGTGTTACTGGTTATAAATCCGCTAATTTAATAGGAACGGTTTCAACCGAAGGCGTTTTGAATGTAGCTGTTTTCAGTAGTGTGACCCACTTAGGAAGCGAACCACCCTTGCTAGGATTTATTTTAAGACCCACAACAGTTCCAAGAGACACTTATAAAAACATAAAAGAAACCGGATATTTTACTGTAAATCATATTACCGAAGAAATGATTGCCGATGCACATCATACATCCTCAAGTTATGACGAACATATTTCAGAATTCGATAAAACGAACTTAGAACCGGAATTTATTGATGATTTGAAGGTTCCTTTTGTAAAAGGAAGTCCAGTAAAATTATTGTGCAAATATGTAAACGAGTACAAAATTAAAGAAAACGATTGTATTCACATTATCGCTTCTATTGAAACTATTTATGCGGATGAAAACCTTTTTCATGATGACAATTGGATGCAATTGGATAGAGGAAATGTAGTAGCTATTAATGGTTTAGATGGTTATGCTGTTCCGAAACTATCCGACAGATTTCATTATGCGCGACCAGATAAACCTTCAACTTCGATGTTATAATGGCGCATAAAAAAGTAAATCTTCCCGAAAAAATATGTAAAACCTGTCAACGCCCTTTTTCATGGCGCAAAAAATGGGAGAAAAATTGGGAAGAAGTTATGTATTGCAGTGATAAATGTAGAATGAATAAAAACAAATAGCATGAACGGATTAATATGGTTTAGAAACGATTTGCGCACGATTGACAATCATTCGTTGTACAATGCTTGTAGGGAAAATGAAAAAGTAATAGGAATTTATTGTTTAGATCCGAGACATTTCGAAACCACTCAATACGGTTTCAAGAAAACAGAAAAATTTAGAACTCAATTTCTTTTAGAAACTTTAGCCGAATTACAACAAAATTTAGCAGAGAAGAATATCTCGTTATTAGTTTATTACGGCTATCCCGAACAATTGATTCCAGAAGTAGCGGCAAAATATCAAATTGAAACGATTTACAGTCAAAACGAATGGACGCAAGAAGAAGTAGATGTTGAAACTGAAGTGCGAAATTTAATTCCAGCGGTGAATTGGAAAACATATTACGACCAATTTCTATTTCATCCTGATGATGTTCCGTATGAAGATTGGGAAAAGATTCCAGAAGTTTTTACAGAGTTCAGAAAACAAATGGAAAAGAAAATCCGAGTGCGACCAACCGTTTCCATCTCAGCAAAACCAATTTCTAATCTAATTGAAGAAAAAACTACTATTCCAACTTTAGAAGATTTAGGATTTGATGAGTTTAAGCAACCCAATAAAACGGCTTTTCCTTTTAAAGGTGGCGAAAATCAAGCTAAAAAAAGAATCAAAGAATACTTTTGGGATACCAAAAAACTTTCTGTTTACAAGAAAACTCGAAACGGTTTAGTTGGAAAAGATTACAGTTCAAAACTTTCGGCTTGGTTAGCAAATGGAAGTATTTCGGCTAGAATGATTTACTGGGAAGTGCAACAATTTGAGAAAAAAGTAGTCAAAAACGAAGATACGTATTGGTTGATTTTCGAATTGATTTGGCGTGATTATTTCAAGTACATTTCGCTAAAACACGGCAACAAAATTTTTCAATTGAATGGTATTTTGCAAAAAGAATACCATTGGAATCAAAATACAAAAGCTTTCAATCAATGGACAAACGGCACAACTCCGGAACATTTCGTGAATGCCAACATGATTGAAATGCAGAAAACGGGTTGGATGAGCAATCGCGGTCGTCAAAATGTAGCGAGTTATTGGGCAAAAGAAAGGGAACAAGATTGGCGCATTGGTGCAGCGTATTTCGAAAGTATGTTGATTGATTACGATGTGCACAGCAATTATGGCAATTGGATGTACAACGCTGGTGTTGGAAACGATCCAAGAGACAGAAAATTCAACATCAAGCGCCAAGCAGAAATGTACGATAGCGATGGAAAATTTCAGAAAATGTGGTTAATTCCTGAATTATTTTAAATGAAAATATTACGATTACTTTTGGGCGACCAACTCAATTCACAACATTCTTGGTTTGAAGAAATCAATCCGAATGTGATATATGTAATGGCAGAAATGCGTCAGGAAACGGATTATGTAAAACATCATATTCAAAAAGTTGCGGCGTTTTTTCTTTCCATGCGAAATTTTTCGGAAGAATTGACAAAACGAGGTCATCATGTGGTTTATTATAAAATTTCGGATGCCAATAATCCTCAGAATTTGGAACAATTGATTTTGAGTTTGGTTGAAAAGAATAAAATCGAACAATTTGAATACCAATTTCCTGATGAATATCGTTTAGATGAACAATTGAAATCTATATGCGAAAAACTTGTTATTCCAACAAAAGCGGTGGATTCCGAACATTTTTATACTTCCAGAAATGAGTTGGCTGATTTTTTCAAAGGAAAAAAGCAACTTTTGATGGAAAGTTTCTATCGTATGATGCGAAAAAAACACGATGTTCTAATGGTGGGTGATCAACCGTTAGATGGAAAATGGAACTTTGACCATAACAACCGTAATCAATATAAAAACGAAGTTCCGATCCCGTTTCCTTTGGAATTTCATAAAAATGTCAGCGAAATTGTTGCCGAAATTGAAAGTCAAAACATCACCACTTTTGGAAGTGTTGATGTAGAAAATTTCAATTGGCCGACTTCAAGAAATGAAAGTTTGCAATTGATTGATTATTTCTGTGAGCATTTGTTGGCACATTTTGGAACCTATCAAGATTCGTTGTTTAGTGGACATAAATTTCTGTTTCATTCGCGTTTGTCTTTTGCGATGAATTCCAAAATGATTAGTCCGAAAGAAGTGGTGGATGCAGTGGTTTCGTATTATTATCAAAATCAAGAAACCATTGAATTGGCGCAAGTAGAAGGCTTTGTGCGACAAATTATTGGTTGGCGCGAATACGTTAGAGGAATTTATTGGAAAGAAATGCCGAATTATGCCCAAATGAACGCCTTAGAAAACTACAATCCGCTACCTGATTTCTTTTGGACTGGAAAAACTAAAATGAAATGCATGCAACATTCGATTTCTCAAAGTTTATCGGAAGCCTATGCGCATCATATTCAGCGATTGATGGTCATTGGAAATTTCTCCTTGTTAGCCCAATTGCATCCTGATGAAGTTGATGCTTGGTATTTAGGTGTCTACATCGATGCGATTGAATGGGTAGAAATGCCGAATACACGAGGCATGAGTCAATATGCTGATGGTGGAATTGTGGCAACGAAACCTTATGTTTCTTCAGGAAGTTATATCAATAAAATGAGTAACTATTGTGGCAGTTGTCATTACAACGTAAAAGAAAAATTGGGCGAAAAAGCCTGTCCGTTCAACAGTTTGTATTGGCATTTTTTAGATGAAAAAAAACAACATTTTGCCAATAATCAAAGAATGAGCATGATGTTAGCCTTACTTAGAAAAATGAAACCCGAAGAATTAGCAGCAACAAAAGAAAAAGCGATTTCGATTTTGGAAAACATCAATAACTTATAAAAAAAACCGAAGCATTTGCTTCGGTTTATACTTGTATGTGTCCCCAATTTTGACCCCATTTAATACGATAAATTTGCATTTCAGAAACATTAAATTCTTTAGCTGTTTTTCTAACGCTGAACTTTTCACCTTGTCGTTTCATTTTTAACTTTATTCGCATTACTTGAGTAGAGGTTAATTTTCTACCATCACGTTTAATGTTATCTTCTTGAAACTTCTTAAAAGCGGCTTTTACAGCTGGACTTTTATGACCGTGAGCTCGCATCTCATTATAAGTTGCCCATTTCAAATTATACAACTGATTATTCATTTTATCATAATCAAGATGTAAAACATATTCTTGGTCTTCACTTACTCTTGGAATAAAAAGCTCCGCCACCATTTTATGAATGGCATGAGAATAATAACTTTTTTTTCCGTTAACCGATCTAACATAACGTAAAAATAGAAAACCTTCAGTTGGAGCACCTTTTAGAATTTTCCCGTTTTCAATTTTATCAGTAAAACTTTTAAGTCTACCATAATTAGAAACCGCATATCTAACCTTACCTGGAACTTCAATTGGATATTCTCTCCATTGTTCAATTACAAAATGACTCATGTTTTTGTCTTTAAATAAATTAAGGGGCGTATTATTTAAGACTTTCGTCTGATTTAATGCGAGATATAAATTATTTGTTAAACTTGATTTTATTTCCAACATTCATTTTCTGAGATTTCGCAAAAGCACCACACATGTGAAATAACATTCTTGCTCCTACGTTTCCATCCCAATCATCATCTCCTGGAGCTACTTCTACCAAATCAAATCCGATGATTTCTTTATTAGTTTCCGCTAAGCGACTGAACAAATAAGCGGCTTGCTCAAATGAAAATCCACCCGGAACTGGAGTTCCTGTGTTTGGACAATACCAAGGATACATTCCGTCAATATCAAAAGAAATACAAACTTTTTCTGGTAATGAAGCGATGATATGGTCGCATTGTTGTTGCCACGTTTTACCTTCGAAAGCTTCTTGTTTTAAATCCATATCGGTATGCACTAAAACTCTATCTTTCAACGCCACTTCCACTTCTTGCTCACAAAAATCGCGAATTCCTACTTGAACAATTTTAGAAACTTGAGGAATTTGTAACGTATTGTACATAATAGATGCGTGCGAATAAGTAAATCCTTCATAAGCGATACGTAAATCCATATGCGCATCTAAATGTAAAATCCCGAAGTTGTCGTATTTGGTTGCTAAGGCTTGGTAATAGCCTAATGGTGTTGAATGGTCTCCACCTAAAAGCACTACTTTTTTGCCTTTGTTCATCCAATGCAAAACGCGGTCTTTTACTTCTTGATGCAATTCCTTACACACTTTATTGATTTTATCCAAATCGGATTGCAGGGCGGGAAACACTGATACATCTTCTCCATTTTCTAACGCTTCGATGATAGGTTGTGCCATTCCTTTATATTTCTCAGAATTCTTTGCCCAATGTTCTGGAGCTTCATCCATGTAAATTCCTAATTTCCATAATTCAGGAAACTCTTGATGATTTAAATCCACCTGAAAAGAAGCGTCTAAAATAGCATCTGGTCCTTCTGAAGCACCGGCTCCATAACTTACCGTTACTTCCCATGGCACTGGAACTACAATAATTTCACTTTGCTCTGCTGAAAATGGCAATCCAAAAACAGTAGCATCTGCTAACCCAGGTTGTGATGGGTCAAAATTTTCTATGATTTGTTGTTTCGTCATTGTTTTGTTTCAAGTTTCAGGTTTTGAACCCGAATTTATTATTTATTCAAAATTAATTGTTTCAATATTTACTCATATCGAATTCATCAAGGTAACTACTATTCTCAATTTCTAAAATATCTTTTTCAGATGGTTTCATTTCATTCCCATTTGTATCATAAAAATTCCAATTGTTTGTGACATAACCAAAATTTATTTCATCACCTCCTTCACAACTTGTTTTTTTATATTTCTTACCTATTCGATACGTACCTTTTGCCTTTAGGTTTCCATTTTCATGATAGTATTTCCATTCTCCATATTTGTAACTGTAATAACCATCACAAAACCCACTTACACAACATTGTTTATAAGTATCTAATTTATAATTACCTTCTGATTTTAATTTCCCATTTTTATGAAATTCCTTCCAAAATCCTACTCTAAAATTATTATATTCTTTATGAAAAGCATCAATTACTCCAATATTTTTTACTTCCCTTGTATCATAAAATAAGGTAATTTCATTTTCTTTTAAATGATTGACCTCAATACTCGAAGTTTTACAACTCAAAAATAAAATAAGAGAAAAAAGTAAAAAAGATGACTTCAATTTTAATTAAATTAAGTTTACACTATTTCTCCAAAATCAATCTTTTCAATATTTGCCCAAATTCGTACATATCTTCGAATGAACAATAGAATGGTGCAGGCGCTAAACGAATTACATTGGGCTCTCTCCAATCCGTAATTACGCCGTTTTTCATTAATCTATCGAATAGCTCTCTTCCTTGTCCGTGAAGGTATACTGACAACTGACATCCGCGTTCTTCTGGATTGGATGGTGTAATAATTTCGAAATCCGCGCCTTCTAATTCTTTATCAATTTCATGAAGAATGAATTCTAGATAAGAAGTTATTAAATTTCGTTTTGTGATTAGTTTATCCATCCCAACCTCAGCAAACATTTCTACCGAAGCTAAATATGGTGCTAAAGATAAAATTGGAAGATTACTAATTTGCCATCCATCTGCTCCGTGAACTGGGTCAAAATCAGGTTCCATTTTAAATCTTCTCTCTTTGTTATGACCATACCAACCTGCAAAACGTTTTAGTTCTTTATCATTGTGATGTTTTTCGTGCACAAAAAATCCTGAAGCATTTCCTGGTCCGGAATTCATGTATTTATAACTACACCAAGCAGCAAAATCTACATTCCAATCGTGTAATGCTAATTTGATATTTCCAGCGGCATGCGCTAAATCCCAACCTACATAAGCGCCATATTTGTGCCCGGCTTCGGTAATGGTTTTCATATCAAAAACTTGTCCCGTATAATAATTCACGCCACCGATTAAAACCAAAGCTAATTCATTCCCAACCTCATCAATTTTAGTTAATACATCTTCTAATCGAATATTGGCTTCTCCTTCTCTTCGTTTAATTTCTACGATAGCATCTTTTGGATCATATCCATGAAATTTCACTTGACTTTGGAACATGTATTGGTCGCTTGGAAACGCTTTTTCCTCACAAATGATTTTGTATTTCTTTGGCGTTGGGTTGTAAAACGATACCATTAACAAATGAAGATTCACAGTTAAGGTATTCATTACTCCTACTTCTGTTGGTTTTGCTCCAACAATTTCGCTTAATGGAGCAGCGAATCGTTCTTGATAATCCCACCAAGGTTTATCGGCATAAAAATGTCCTTCTACCGCTAAATTGGCCCAATCGTTCATCACTTCATCCACGTAAGCTTTCGTTCTTTTAGGTTGTAAACCCAATGAATTTCCAGTAAAATAAATTACTTGTTTTCCGTTGACATGTGGAAAGTAAAATTCGTCTCTGTATTTTCTTAATTCGTCTTGAACGTCTAAACTTTGTGCGAATTCACGAGTATTTTCAAAAATCATTTTCTTGGTTATTTGGTTAGCAAAAATAGGTAAAAGTTAGTAGGTGTCCAACTTTTAAAAAAGACAAAAGGAATTTGAATCTGAAGGATTAGAAAATAAAAAATCCCAACCTTTCGATTGGGATTGAGAAATTATATAATTAACATCGCATCTCCGTAAGAATAAAAACGATATTTTTCTTGGATGGCTTCTTTGTAAGCTTTCATCATTAAGTCATGACCACAGAAAGCTGAAATCATCATTAATAATGTTGATTTTGGGGTGTGGAAGTTAGTAATCATACAATCTGCAATACTAAAATCGTAAGGAGGATAAATGAATTTATTAGTCCATCCTGTATAAGGATTCAAAGTTCTTTGAGAAGAAACCGAACTTTCCATTGCTCTCATTGAAGTTGTTCCTACACAACATATTTTTTTCTTATTCACTTTGGCATTGTTTACAATATCACAAGCTTCTTGTGTAATAATCATTTCTTCAGAATCCATTTTGTGTTTCGATAAATCTTCTACTTCCACTGGATTAAATGTTCCTAAACCAACATGTAAAGTTACTTCTGCAAAATCAACACCTTTAATTTCTAAACGTTTTAATAAATGCTTAGAAAAGTGTAGACCAGCAGTTGGAGCTGCAACAGCACCTTCTTCTTTAGCGTATATGGTTTGATAACGCTCTGCGTCTTCTGGCGTTACTTCACGATTGATGTATTTAGGAATAGGAGTTTCTCCTAACTCTACTAATTTTTCTCTGAATTCTTCGTAAGAACCATCGTATAAAAAACGTAATGTTCTACCACGAGAAGTAGTGTTATCAATAACTTCAGCCACTAACGAATCGTCGTCTCCAAAGTATAATTTGTTTCCGATACGAATTTTACGTGCTGGATCTACTAAAACATCCCACAAACGTTGTTCGGCATTTAATTCTCTTAATAAGAAAACTTCGATACGAGCACCGGTTTTTTCTTTATTTCCGTACAAACGAGCTGGAAAAACTTTAGTATTGTTTAACACCATTACATCTCCGTCATCAAAATAATCAATAACATCTTTAAATAATTTATGTTCAATAGTTCCTGTTTTTCTGTTTACCACCATTAATCGAGATTCATCTCTGTTTTCGGTTGGAAATTCAGCTAATAATTCTTCTGGTAAATTGAAATTGAAATGAGATAATTTCATTCTTTTAGGTTTAAAAGTTTATAGTTTAAAAGTTTAAAGAGATTTTAAACTCCTAAACAAGGTTGCAAATATACAATCTGCAAATAGGGGTTGTCAAGTAAATTGATGTTTATTTTTTATAAATCTAATTAAAGTTATTATTTTTGCAATAGTTTCGGGATGTAGCGCAGCCTGGTAGCGTACTAGCATGGGGTGCTAGGGGTCGCTGGTTCGAATCCAGTCATCCCGACTTTCTTTCTAAATTTCTTCAATAGAACATCCTGCTTTTTTCAAATCTTCCCAAAAATCGGGATACGATTTAGAAACTACTTCTGCTTCATTAATTAGTATTGGAACTTTCAAAGCTAAAGGTGCGAATGCCATTGCCATTCTATGATCTTGGTAAGTAGCGATGCTTACATTCTCTTTAATAGTTACTGAAGATTTTAAATATAGCGCATCATTAGTGACTGAAATATCGGCTCCTAACTTAGTTAACTCCATTTTTAAAGCTTCTAAACGATCGGTTTCTTTGATTTTCAACGTGTGTAATCCCGTTAATTCACAACCTATTCCTAATCCGAAACAAGTTACCGCTATGGTTTGAGCAATGTCGGGACAATTATTTAATTGATAATTGACAATTGACAATTGACAATTGTTTATTTTAGAAATCGTGATTGAATTATCTGTATTAAAAGTAGTTTCAACACCAAAATCTTGATATATGGTTACCAAAGCGCTATCGCCTTGCAAGCTATTTTCTTTATAACTAGAAAGAGTAATTTGAGTTCCGATTTTAGATAACGCCACAATGGAATACCAATACGATGCAGATGACCAATCGGACTCTACAGTTAACTGAGATGCTGAAACGAGTTCAGCATGACAAACCACAATCTTATTTCCAACAAAAGAAGTTTCAATTCCTATTTCATTCAATAGTGCTAACGTCATTTTGATGTAGGGGATCGAAGTGATTTCGCCTTCTAAGGTTAATTCCAAACCCTTTTCTAATTTGGGCGCAATTAACAACAAGGCTGAAATATATTGACTGCTTACATTGGCTGACAGTGATACTTTATTCTGGGTTATTTTTTTCCCTTTGATTCTTATTGGAGGAAAACCTTTCTTTTCTTCATAAGTAATTTCGGCTCCTAACTGATTTAAAGCGTCAACCAAAATTTGAATCGGACGTTCTTTCATTCGAGAAGAGCCTGTTAAAACTACTTCTTTTCCTTCTTGAATAGAAAAATATGCAGTTAAAAACCGCATCGCTGTTCCTGCGTGGTGAACGTCTATGAGTGGGGAGTTTTGCAATGCTTTTTGCATCACTTCGGAGTCATCAGAATTGGAAGTGTTTTCCAAAATTAAATTGGTATACAAAGCTTGCAAAAGCAATAGTCTATTTGTCTCAGATTTACTTCCTGTGATGGAAAGTTGCGAGTTGCGAGTTGCAAGCTGCGAGCTGTATGTTAAAAGTAAATCCATTATTTGGTAACGACTTTCAATCCAATTATTGAGAGTATTAAGGTACTAATAAAAAATACGCGCCAAAAAGTAGCGGGTTCTTTAAAAACGATAATTCCAACTAAAACACTTCCTACAGCGCCAATTCCTGTCCATACTGCATAAGCGGTTCCGATAGGCAATTCTTTTGTGACTTTTACCAGCAAAATCATGCTAATAGAAAGACAAACTAAAAAACCTCCGTACCAAAGTAAAGAAGTGTTTCCGGTTGATTCTTTAGCTTTTCCGAGACAAGTTGCAAAGCCTACTTCGAATAAACCTGCTATTATGAGTAAAATCCAGTTCAATTTATTTCAATTTATCGTTATTGTGATGGCGATCATGATCGCGTTTTGTTTTTAAATCCATTTTCTTATCGAAAGCTGCTTGTAAATCAACTCCTGTTTGATTTGCCAAACACAAAACCACAAAAACAACATCGGCTAATTCTTCACCTAAGTCTTTGTTTTTATCTGACTCTTTTTCTGATTGTTCGCCATATCTTCTAGCGATAATTCTAGCCACTTCACCTACTTCTTCAGTAAGTTGAGCCATATTTGTTAATTCATTGAAGTACCGAACACCGTGTTCCTTAATCCAATTATCAACTTCTTGTTGTGCGTTTTTTAAATTCATAATTATTTCTTTACTAATACAATTTTCTCGTTTTGTTTTAAGACAATTTGATTGAAAAGTTCTTTTAAATGAGGATAATAATCGCTTTCAATAATTGGTGAGTTAACTTCAATAACACATGACAATTGAATTGTACCTAAATTTTCAGAAACTGAATATCTAAAAGAAACCATATTTTGATTCATATTTAAATTTAAAGTCTCAGGCTTTGATTCTACAACATAACCTTCAGGAATTTTTATACTAAAGTTGTACGTATCTTTAGAAGGGAAATTAAAATCTATAGGATACGCTCTTTCTTCCGCTTTAAAAGGATTTACGTCCATTTGGTGAAAAAGCATTGGTGTAATATATATTTTAGAATCGATAATATCTGTCATAGAATTACTTGAGAAACTATACGTTTCAACAATAGGCTTAGACAAATCATTAGTATTAGTTACTTCATAATTTTCTACTGCAGAAAAATTATGTTCTTTTTCTAATTCTTGAACATAATCATCGTGATTTCTATTAGCATGTCTACTTCTAAATCGAAATGCATTATAATCTGTTAATTGTTTACGTTGTTTTCCAGAAATTGAACCATCGGATTTTAATTCTGCCAAGATTGAAATAGTTTCTAATGATACTTTTTTAGGATATAAATCTACCATTTCAGAGGTTCCATTTTTTCGCACTATTCTTCCAAACCAGTTCAAAGCATTTTCTGGAATGATATTAGGAACAGCATTTTTATTTGTAGCATCTAACAAAACTACTGAACCATTACTTAATTCTACTCCTGCTATCACATAATTAAATCCATTTCTACTTGGAAAGATTGGTATTCCATTTGAACGAGTACTTAATAAAATGGGACTAGCATTTAATTTGGCATAATTTAACATTGAAACTAACAATAAGTTAATGTCTGCAGTGTTACCTGTTTTCTCTTGATAAGCCTTTTTTACTCCTTTGTCTGAATAATACCCTACGTATCCATTCCAATTTAATCTGTTTTTTATGTAACTAAAAATGGTTATTATTTTATCTTCAGTAGTTGTTATATCTTTTAACAAAGCATTTAAATCCTCTTCATAAAAATTTGCTTTATTTAATTGCCCTCCAAAATCCTCATTATCGTAAATTGTTTTTACGACAGACTCCCAATCTGATGAATATGATTTAGTTGGTGAATTTGGATATTTTGTCATAGATAATTCATGTAAGATACTAGATGAATAATTTTTTACATTATTAACAAAAGCTTCATCTTTAATAGCAACAATATCATTTAAAACATAAGTTGTTTTTGTTTCTTCATAATTAACAGTTTGTTTTGAAAAATCAGTCGTCATAACCCCATTTGCAGAATATCTTTCAGATGAATTAAATATTATATCTTTATTTTGTTTATCAACAGAAACTTTAGGAATTAATTCACCTTTATTCATTTTTGAATAAATAAAATATTCAGGAATTTGGGTTGTATATTCTGAATAATTTACTGGTATATAAGTTTGAAACTCCCAAACAGGGAAACTGTTTAAATATGGGGATTTTATTTCATATTTATATTCAATAATAGACCCCTCTTTTACATTAGGCATTGAGATTTTACCTTTTGTCCAAAACTTATTAACTTTTTCTTCAAACTCTCCATCACGTCCTAACTTTGTTTTTTCAATTTTTCCATCTTTGAGATTGTAAGTTATTGCTTTTGAAAAAGAAACAGTTTCTTTCTCATTTCCACCAATGTAAAGAGAAATTTCTTCATTTGCCCATTCATAACCTTCCTTCTTATATATCTTTATTTTATTTTCTACTTCTGTAACTAATAAAAATCCTTTTCCTTGTTGATATTGCAAACTAGTTTTTCCTTTAGAAAAAATAAAAGCAGCAACTGCTGAAGTATCCTTTGGATGTTTTGTCTCTTTTAATTCTTCAATGGTAACTTTTCCAAGTTCATATTCTTGAGAATATATAAATGTTGTAAAAAGTAAAAAAATCAATAGTTTTGTTTTCATAAATTTCATTTTATTATTCTTTAATTGTAAGTTTTGCGTTGTCATTTTTCACGATTTGTTCAATAAATTGTCTATAATTTTCGTATTCTGATTTTTCGTAAACTCCTTGTTTAACTGTTACTACTCTTTTGTAAATAAACACGTTATTCTTTACCCTACACTCCATCTGATATTTCCCAAATTTATTCTCAATTATTACATCATCAGGGATTGATTCTATTTTAAATGTAGATGGAATCTCAATCTCTACAATGTCTTCATCAGAATATCCTCTCTTAATTTCTAAAGGATACTTTCGGTTTTTGTATCGTTGAGGTATTGATGTTAATTTATTAAATATATTAAATGAGAACAAATTAACATTGTTGGTTTTGACTAAACTTTTTTCAATTTTTACTTTTAAATTCTCTGTAAATTCAATTTTATCCTTATCATTATTAAAAGTAAACGACTCAATTTTCATATTATTAATCCATGGAAATTTTGATTGGTAATAATAATTTTCAATATCTTGTTTTGAACTATTCTGAATATTATACACATCATCATATTGAATTCCTTTAGAAACAATCTTAATATTTCCTTCTAAATTTCCATTCGTGTCAAATGACATTTTTGCATGTATTTGTTGAAAATTATCTAATTCGGAATAAGAACTAGTTTTTATTATTTGCCCGCCTTGAGGCTTTATTAACAAAGCAAATCTATCGTCTGTAAATGTACCTCCGTAACCAAACGGAACGTTTTGATTTGTACATTCTAAAAAAATATTTTTGTCTTGATAAGGGATTGTTAATATAACATGATTTCCTTGTTTAGAAACAAAATCTTGATCAAAATCTTTCTTTTTACTATCGCCGTATATTACAGTGTAGTACGATTCTATTCCAACATTTTTTAATAAAACACGTGTGTAATTAGACAAGGCTTTACAATCACCATACCCTAATTTATCCACATCTATTGGCTTCATTGGCTTCCATCCACCTATACCTAATTGAACACTTACATAACGAGTTCTATTTTGAACAAACTCATAAATTATTCTTGCTTTTTTTAAAACATCCGTTTCATTATTTACAAGTTCATTAATTTTTGCTTTTGTTTCTAAACTAATCTCTTCCGAATCGGAGACTAAATTTTTATACCATAATTTTCCGAACTCTTCCCAAGAAACAGCGCTACCTTCAAAACCTTCTAAATTAAATTTATCTAATCCAAAAACAACAATAGGAAATTTTTTTTCAATTATTGGAGAGTATTCTTCAGGTTTTTCTGCAAAAATATTTTCGGCAGTATATGTAATCGAATTTTCTTTTTCTTCTTTTTTTATTTTATCGCCAATAAAATTATTTTCTTTAAACTTAAATCCTAATGTTTTTATATATTCAATTTTAATTGATGATTTTTCAATACTTTCATAATAATCATCCAGCGGATACCAAGAAGGAATAAATGCTGTATTGTTACTTTCAACAATACTTTCATAAACAATTGTAAAAGGATAGGCTATAGGTGTGTAATCTAAATACAATATCCTACCATCTGTTAAAACCGAAAAGCCATCTACAACACTTCGGTCTTGAAAATCTTTTCTTTTTATTTTTTTTATTTCTTCTCCGTAAGAGTTGTAAATAGTAGCTTCAATTAATTTGACTTTTGTTGATTTGTCATAATATTCCACAGCATCTACATTATTTAAACCTTTACTGTTTAGAACTGATATTATTTTTTTCTTCTTAATTTGCATTTGATTTAAAGAAGAAATGTCAATTTCAAGTTTTTGATCTCTAACTACACTATTCGCATTTTCAGTTAATTCTTTTGAAATAGACAACGCTGATAATCTAAAATCTTGTGAATAGCAAAATGAAGTTAAAAGAAGAAAAAACAATATTTTTTTTAACATTAGAATTTACTTTATTATTACTCTTTATTTTTAGTGTCAATTATAATCGTTACAGGTCCATCATTAATCAAACTTACTTTCATATCCGCACCAAATTGTCCAGTTTGCACTTTTTTACCTAATTCCACTTCCATTTCTTTTATAAAAGATTCGTAAAGTGGAATAGCAATTTCTGGCTTTGAAGCTTTAATATAACTAGGACGATTCCCTTTTTTAGTTAATGCATGTAGGGTGAATTGAGAAACTATAATCATTTCTCCATCAATATCTTTTAATGATAAATTCATTACTTCATTTTCATCTGGGAATATACGAAGATTCACGATTTTTGAAGTTAACCAATGAACATCATCTTTGTTATCGGCATCTTCAACACCAATTAAAACTAACAAACCACTTTGAATTTGAGCTACAATTTGATTATTAATGCTTACCGATGAATGAGAAACTCTTTGAATAACTGCTTTCATTCACCAAAAATAAAAAAAATAACAGAATTTATTTACGAAAATCCGTATTTCTGTATTTTTTTGCAAAAAATATTTGCAAATTATTGCTTGTTTAAAATATCTATGAGACTTCGAAATCTAGGAATTTCTTATTTCATCACTATTTTTTCGCTCGGCATCATAAATATCTGCACGATATTGTTCCTCGTCGCCTTCTAAAATTTGGGTATAACTTTTATAGCGCGACCATGAAATTTCGTCATTTTCCAATGCCTTTTTGATGGCACAATGCGGTTCGTCTTTATGTAAACAGTTATTAAATTTACATTGGTCTTTCAAAGCAAAAAATTCAGGGAAATAGTCACCAATTTCTTGTTTTTCCATGTCGACAATTCCAAAACCACGAATTCCCGGAGTGTCTATAATTTTAGCTCCGAAAGACAAATCAAACATTTCAGCAAAAGTTGTGGTGTGCTTTCCTTGTGCATGCGATTCGGAAATTTGTTTGGTTTTTAAATTCAATCCTGGTTCTAAAGTGTTTACCAAAGTTGATTTTCCAACACCCGAATGTCCTGAAAACATAGAAACTTTGTCTTTCATTAATGCTTTAAGTTCTTCAATTCCTTTTCCATCTTTAGCAGAAACACGTAAACATTTATAGCCTATTGAAGAATACACATGTTGTAAATATAATTGTTCGTCTAATGTAGGGTCATCAAACGTATCTATTTTATTGAAGACAATTACGGCTTCAATTCCATAAGCTTCAGCGGTAACTAAAAATCGGTCGATAAAACTTGTGGTTGTTGGTGGATTATTAATGGTAACCAATAAAAAAACCACGTCAATATTTGATGCGATAATATGCATTTGATGCGATAAATTTACCGACTTTCTAACGATGTAATTTTTTCTATCGTGAATCGCTGTGATTACTCCAGTGGTTTCATCAGTGGTATTTTCAATATCGAAATCTACAACGTCGCCCACCGCAATAGGATTGGTACTTTTGATGCCTTTCATTCTAAATTTACCTTTTATACGGCACTCTAAAAAAGCACCATTTTCTGTCTTAATGGTGTACCAGCTTCCAGTAGATTTATAAACGATTCCTGTCATTAAAAGGTAAAAATTAGAAGTTTGAAAAACCGATTCAACTTCGTTATATCTTGCAAAGATAATGTTTCTATTGAAAATTAAGGCAATAAAAAAGGCTACTCTTGGTAGCCTTTTTTATTACTCTTCTAAAATCATTCTTCCTAACTTATCTTTACTTTTTCTTGAAGAGTAAACGATAAATTCTTTGTCTGATTTTCTATAATATACTCCAGGACGCAATACCAATTCATTTTTAATTACTTCTTCTGGATCTTTTCTTGTCATATTTCCGTTAGAATCGAAAATGAATAATGCTGGAACTGCATTGTTATAATTACCTAAGGATTTAATATCATCAATATTAGTCACACCTTTGTTTTTAACGTTATCGTTAAAAAGTAAATTAAGTACCCCATTTTTGTAAATAGGAATTGCTCCTAAATATTCAGGACCTTTTCCTAATTGTGTTAATGGAATTTGAATTGAACCACCAACTGCAAAACTTCCGTTACCTCCAGCAAATCCTAATCCAATTGACAATGTAGTTACAGTTGCAGATTGTTCTTTTGGTAAAACATTACCCCATTCAAATGTACCATCTGCTTTTAAACTTGTAATAATAATTTCGTTTTTAGTGTACGTTACAGGTGTTGCCGCTAATGGCCCAATACCAGAACTTTGACCTACATAAACATACTGAAATTCAGACAATACGATTAAACCACCATCATTTTTTTCAATAATAGTTGTTATATTATAGAAAGGCTTAACGTCTTTTCCTTTTTTAGCTCTTCTCTCACCTAATAGTTTAACTTTTGTTGCATAATCAAACTCATTAAACTTTACTGCATTAGTTGCATTCGTATTTAAATCAACCGTTGCGTTATAAACTCCTTTAAGTTCTTTATTTGCTTTTCCGTTTTCTCTTACGCTTGAATAAAAACCAACTATTTTTAAAGTATTTTTATTAGTAGAAATCATTTTACAATTGATAATTTCTTTCCCTTTAATATCAATATTTACGATTTCCTTTTTGTATCCGTTACTTCTTTTGAAAGTATGGATTTCAAATTTTTCAATTTGTTCTTTCTTTTTTGAATCTCTGTAACTTTCATTAACTACTAAGAAAACATCATCTTGAAAATTAACTTCAAAATCAGAAATTGTAAATTCATAATCTTTTTTACTGTCATCAAACTTAACTTTTTCAGTATTTGAGAACAACGTTCCCATTTTGTCATCAAACAATTTTACTTCATATTTTACCGCATCTTCTTTTGAAAACAATGAAGTATACATTACTAACAAAGCACCCTCATCTGGAGATAACTTGAAATAAAAATCGCCTCTGCTTGATTTTTTTGCAACTTCAGCATCAAACAATACCACTGGAGATTTACTTAAAACACCTTTATCAGAAACCTGTGTGGCAACTAAATTAAAAATTTTATCTTTTTTATTGTAAACACTACCAATTACATAAAGATTGTCATTTAAAAGAAAAATTTCTTCAAAATCAACTTCTTTGTCACTAATTTGAGGAATTACAATTGGATTAGATGAAATAAGTTTCATTGAACCCGATTCAAATATTTTTATGAAATAATCATCTTTTCCTTTTATAGCTAAAGCAAAGATTTTGTTATTAGATTCTCCAACGATTTTAACGATTTTTTGTTTATCGTCTGCTAACTCTTCTCCATAAGTTAAAGACACTTTGTCTATTTTGTTTTGAGCAACTAAGAATTGAATCCCAAGCACAAAAGCAAACAAAAACAGATTAATTTTTTTCATTATTTATTATTAAAAGATTTGTGGCGCGATATTACAAAAAATGTAAGAATATTTTCTAAAAAAATCTATTTATTAATTACTTTTTCTTGATGTGTAATACTTTCTTGGTGAATTGCTTTAAACAATTGCATTACAAATTCGTTACTCAAACCTTTTTCTTCGCCCTCTAAAATCATTTTTCCTAAGATTTCGTTCCAGCGTTGGTTTTGTAAAATAGCCACATTTTTTTCTTTCTTTAACAATCCGATTTTATCGGCAACTTTCATTCGGTTACCCAAAATTTCTAACAGTTTACCATCAAACTCATCAATTTGCATGCGCAGTTTTGCCATTTTTTGGTTGTATTCGCTTTCATCATCCGACACTTTTCTAACACGTAAATTGATGAACATTTGTTTCAATGTTGCTGGCGTTACTTGTTGGGCAGCATCACTCCAAGCGTTATCTGGGTCAATGTGGGTTTCAATAATTAATCCGTCGTAATTCAAATCTAAAGCTTGTTGCGACACTTCTTGAATCATATCGCGCTTTCCGGTAATGTGCGAAGGATCGCAAATCAAAGGCAAATCGGGAAAACGATTTTGCATATCGATAGCAATTTGCCACTCCGGATTATTACGGTATTTTGTTTTTTCGTAAGTAGAAAATCCTCTGTGAATTACACCTAATTTTTTGATATTCGCATTATACAATCGTTCTAAACCACCAATCCATAAAGATAAATCAGGATTTACTGGATTTTTTAACAAAACGATTTTATCTGTTCCTTGCAAAGCATCTGCAATTTCTTGAACAGCGAAAGGATTTACGGTAGTTCTAGCTCCAATCCACAACACATCGATATCGTGTTCCAATGCTAATTTTACGTGAGCTGCCGTAGCGACTTCCGTTGCCATTAACAAACCGGTTTCAGCTTTGGCTTTTTGTAACCATTTTAATCCAATTTCGCCCACACCTTCAAATCCACCTGGACGTGTGCGAGGTTTCCAAATTCCCGCACGGAAAATAGAAACATCAGAATTCTTCAATTCGTGTGCTATTTTTAAAACTTGTTCTTCGGTTTCAGCACTACAAGGTCCTGCAATTACCAGTGGATGATTCAAATGAAAATCATCTAACCAAGTGCGTAATTCTTTTTTATTTTCCATAATAATCAATTGCGTGCAAAATTACAATTAATTATGCTTAAGAATTATAAAATTAAATTAAAAACAGCCTTGAAAAGCGAAAAATTTTAAAGAAATTTCAAACAGTAAATACTTTTTTAAATCAATTTGAGTTCAATTAAAAAAAGTTACTTTTGCTAAAATTTATATCATATGTCGATTGAAGTTCAAAATATTTCAAAAAATTACGGATTACAAAAAGCGTTAGATAACGTTAGCTTTTCTGTAAAAAAGGGAGAAATTGTAGGTTTTTTAGGTCCAAATGGCGCCGGAAAATCCACTTTGATGAAAATTTTGACCACTTATTTAACAGCAGATAGCGGAACTGCAGTTGTAAACGAATACGATGTAACTTCAGCACAAAAAGAAGTACAGAAGTCGGTTGGGTATTTACCTGAACATAATCCACTCTATTTAGATTTATATGTTAGAGAATATTTGGCTTTTAATGCCGATTTACATAAAGTTGCGAAATCTAGAATTGACGAAGTAATTGCTTTAACAGGGTTAACGCCAGAAAGTCATAAGAAAATAGGAGAATTATCAAAAGGATATCGTCAACGTGTTGGATTAGCAACGGCTTTATTACACAATCCAGATGTGATGATTTTAGACGAACCAACGACTGGTTTAGACCCAAATCAATTGGTAGAAATTCGTGATTTGATAAAAAACATTGGAAAAAATAAAACCGTTTTTCTTTCAACGCACATTATGCAAGAAGTGGAAGCGATATGCGATAGAATTATCATTATTGACAAAGGTAAAATTGTTACCGATAAAAAATTAAACAATCTTGTTCAGGAAGAAGCAGAACAAATTATTGAAGTAGAATTCGATAAAAAAGTAAATGAAACTATTTTTACATCTCTACCTAATTTAAAATCAGCAAAAAACACACATGATTTAGTTTGGGAATTAACTTTTAATTCAGCTACGGATATGCGTCCATCATTGTTTGATTTTGCTCAAGAACATCAATTAAGAACCTTACAAATTGTATTGAAAAGTAAAAACCTTGAACAGATATTCAGAGAGAAAACTGGGAAGAAATAAAAAAATCTCCTTACAAGATCTTGTAAGGAGATTTTTTTATCAATTGACTAAACTTAATTTAAAGTTGCCAAATACTTATTTCTAAGCTTATAATAATCATCATACAAAACGGAAAGAGCGTAAGATGATAATTTTTCATTTAGTACAGAATTATAAATAAAATCTTCTTCTGTAAAACCATGTTTCACAATAGCGGTTTTTATATTATTCACTGCTTCATGTTTTTTTCCTAAATAGAAGTAGCAATTTGCTAATTCTATATATACCTCTTTTAAATTTTCACCTTTAGATACTTTAATATAATTTTCATATACTAAAATTGCTTCGGTGTAATCTTTATTATTAGTTAAAGCTCTAGCTTTACTTAAAATAGAGTCTAACTCACCCGCAAATCCCATTTGAGATACGAGTACTATTACGAAAGTGAATACTAAATTTTTCATAATAACTTAATTTTCTTGGAATGAAGTTACAAAAAATAAATTGTATCCACAAGCTATTACCAGAAAAACAAACTAGTAATTTAATAACTGGGCTAATAACAAGATAATTGTAATTAAAAAATTTCTTTAGCAATCGCTTTTACATTCTCTGCTTTTCCCATGGAATAATAATGTAAAATTGGAATACCAGCAGCAATTAGCTCCTTACTTTGTTGTGTACACCATTCAATACCAATTTGTTTAACGTGATAATTATCTTTTGCTTTCACCACAGCCATAATCAAATCGTCAGGTAAATCAACTTTGAAACGATGCGGAATTAAATTCAATTGCTTTTTCGTTGCGATAGGTTTTAATCCCGGAATAATTGGAACAGTAATTCCAGCCGCTCTGCATTTGGCAACAAAATCGAAGAATTTTTTGTTATCAAAAAACATCTGAGTAATAATATAATCGGCACCATTTTTAATTTTTTGCTTCAAGAAATGAATATCGCTATCCATACTGGGTGCTTCCATGTGTTTTTCTGGATAACCAGCCACTCCGATACAAAAATCGGTTTTAGTTGAATTTTGTAAATCTTCGTCCAAATAAATTCCCTTATTCAAATTGCTTATTTGTGTTACTAATTCCGAAGCATAGGCATGACCTTCTTTTTCGGGCTTGAAATAAATTTCGCTTTTTACTGCATCGCCACGAAGCGCTACAACATTATCAATTCCTAAGAAATCCAAGTCTATCAATAAATTTTCAGTATCTTCTTTAGTAAAACCACCACATAAGATATGTGGAATAGCATCTACTTCGTATTTATTCTGAATTCCGGCACAAATCCCAACCGTTCCCGGACGTTTTTTTACTACTTTTTTCTGAAGCAAGCCGTTTTCTAATTCCTTGAATTCATATTCCTCACGATGATACGTTACATCAATAAATGGCGGATTAAATTCCATCAATGGATCAATACTATCAAAAATCGATTGAATGTTTTGTCCTTTTAAGGGTGGTAAAATTTCGAAGGAGAACAAAGGTTTTCCATTTGCGTTTTGTATATGTTCTGTTACTTTCATGTTTTATGTTTGTAGTTAATTGTTTATTGTTTGTGGTTTCCAACTTTTAACCATAAACAATAAACTATAAACTTATTTAATCTGCTAAATTGGGTGATAGCCATTTTTCGGCTTGTTCAACACTAATATTTCTTCTTTTGGCGTAATCTTCTAATTGGTCTTTTTTAATTTTTCCTAAACCAAAATATTTACTTTCTGGATTGGCAAAATAATAACCCGAAACCGAAGCTGCTGGCCACATCGCCATACTTTCGGTTAACTTCACTCCTATTTCTTGTTCTACATTTAATAATTTCCAAATTGTTGGTTTTTCTAAATGGTCAGGACAAGCTGGATAACCTGGCGCCGGACGAATTCCTTGATATTGTTCTTTTATTAATTCATCGTTTGACAAAACTTCATCTGAAGCATAACCCCAAATTTCTTTACGAACTTTCAAGTGTAAATATTCCGCAAAAGCTTCTGCTAATCTGTCTCCTAAAGCTTTTACTAAAATTGAATTGTAATCGTCTAATTGTTTTTCGAATTCCGAAGCTTTTTCGTCTACCCCAAAACCAGTTGAAACGCAGAAACATCCAATATAATCTTGTTTACCAATTTCTTTAGGAGCAATAAAATCAGCCAAAGCAATATTTGGAACTCCAACTGTTTTTTGAGATTGTTGTCTTAAACTCAGAAACTTCTCGACTCCGCTCGAAGTGACAAGCTCGATATCATCGTGATTTATTGTATTCGCCGGGAAAATCCCTAAAATTCCTTTTGCATTGAACCAATTTTCTGAAACAATTTGAGAAAGCATTTTTTGTGCATCTTCAAACAAATGAGTCGCTTGTTCACCTACAATATCGTCGGTTAATATCGCTGGAAATTTCCCGTACAATTCCCATGATTGAAAAAACGGTGTCCAATCGATAAAATCTACTAATTCTGACAACTCGACTTCAATGGTTTTGGTTCCAATGAAATTTGGCTTTACTGGTTCGTAAGTATCCCAATCAATTTTGAATTTATTTTTCCTTGCTTCTTTAATTGACAAGAAATTTTTCTCACGACTTCTGCTTAAATATCCTTCTCGAAGTGAATCGTATTCTTCACGAAGTAACTTTGTATAAGTAACTTTAGTATCGGGTTGTAGTAAATTCGTTGCAACGGTTACGGCACGAGAAGCATCGTTCACATGAACCACGGTTTCTTTATATTCTGGAGCAATTTTCACTGCTGTGTGCGCACGAGAAGTGGTTGCGCCACCAATCATAATTGGAATTTTGATATTCAATTTATCCATTTCTTTAGCCAAATACACCATTTCATCCAACGAAGGCGTAATCAAACCACTCAAACCGATAATATCTACATTTTCTTTAACCGCAGTTTCAATGATTTTTTCAGGTGGAACCATCACTCCTAAATCGATAATTTCGAAATTATTACAAGCTAAAACTACTGAAACAATATTTTTACCAATATCATGAACATCGCCTTTTACAGTTGCCATCAGAATCTTACCAGCCCCCCCCGCCCCCGAAGGGGGAGCTACAAACTTCACGGATAATTCCTTTTTGATGTTTTCAATAGTTTCAAATAAATTATTTAAAACCTCCTGATTTTTAAATCTTACTATTTTAAATCCTTTAGATTCAAGCCATTCAGTTCTCTGTTTATCATGTTCTATTTGTTCTTTCAAATTATGAATGGAACCATCAACTTCAATAACCAGTTTTTTTTCCAAACAAACAAAGTCTACAATATATTCACCAATAATATGTTGCCTTCTAAATTTATAACCATTAATCCCTTTATTCGATAAAACACTCCAAAGCAATTTTTCTGCCTCAGTTGGCTTGTTTCTCATTTCTTTTGCTTTCTCTTTTAGAGATTTATACAGTATTGGGCTAGCCGTATTCCACGATTGCTTTTCAGCTCCCCCTCCGGGGGTTGGGGGGCTAACATAAGGAAGAAGATAAGCCACCGCTTTTTTCATAACACGAGCAGATTTCACTACTTGCGGTAAAAACATTTTTCCAGAACCGAACAAATCTCCAACCACATTCATTCCAGCCATTAAATTGATTTCGATAACTTCGATTGGTTTTTTGGCTAACTGACGTGCTTCTTCCACATCAACTTCGATAAACTCATCAATCCCTTTTACTAATGAATAGGTCAAACGTTCTTGAACCGAACCATTTCGCCATTCGGCTATAGCTTTTTCATTCGATTTTACATCACCTTTAAAACTTTCGGCTAAATCTAGCAAACGTTCCGTAGCATCTTCTCTTCTATTTAGCAAAACATCTTCAACGTGTTCTAATAAAACAGGATCGATTTCATCATAAATCTCTAACATTTCTGGATTCACAATTCCCATTGTCATTCCGTTTTGAATGGCATGATACAAGAACGCCGAATGCATCGCTTCCCGTACTTTATCGTTACCACGGAAAGAAAAAGAAACGTTACTCACACCGCCCGAAACATTAGCATACGGTAGATTTTCGCGAATCCATTTGGTTGCACGGAAGAAATCTAAGGCATTTAGTTTATGTTCCTCCATTCCAGTTGCTACTGGGAAAATATTGGGATCAAAAATGATGTCTTCCGCAGGAAAACCAACTTGGTTCACCAAAATATCATAACTTCTTTTACAGATTTCAATACGTCTTTCATACGTATCCGCTTGACCATTTTCGTCAAAAGCCATTACGATTACAGCAGCTCCGTATCGTTTGATTAATTTGGCATGATGAATAAAAGTAGCTTCACCTTCTTTTAACGAAATCGAATTCACCACACCTTTTCCTTGTATCACTTTCAAACCAGCTTCGATAATTTCCCATTTTGAGGAATCAATCATAACAGGAACTCTCGCTATATCAGGTTCGGCTGCGATAAGATTTAGGAATTTAGTCATCGCATAAACGCCATCTAACATTCCTTCATCCATATTAACATCGATGATTTGCGCACCACCTTCAACTTGAGCACGTGCGATATCTAAGGCTTCATCGTATTTTTCTTCTTTAATTAATCGTAGAAATTTTCTTGAACCTGTTACGTTTGTGCGTTCTCCAATGTTTACAAAATTGGTTTCTGGAGTTACAATCAAAGGTTCTAAACCTGATAATTTTAAATATTTATCGGAATTATAACTCATTACTTATTCTTTTATAATGTTTCGCAACATCTTTCCAAAAGGATTTACTGTCGCTAACGTATTGGCATACCCAACATCGTTGCGACTGTAAAAATGTTTCGAATTGTATTTTTATGGTACTGTTTTTCATTGTAATTCTTTACTTAAACCAAAACACTTTCTCTTGGCTTGAATTCTTTTGCTACCTCAGCAATTAATTTGATATGTTGGGGAGTCGTTCCGCAACAACCACCGATGATATTTACTAAATTTTCTTGTAAATATTCCCGAATTAATTGTTGCATCTCTTCTGGCGTTTGGTCGTATTGTCCGAAGGCATTAGGCAAACCGGCATTAGGATGTGCCGAAATATTTAACGAGGTGTTATTTCCTAATCGTTTCAAATACGGTTTCAATTGATCCGCTCCTAAAGCGCAATTAAATCCAACACTTAACAACGTAATATGTGAAATCGAAATTAAAAAAGCTTCCACCGTTTGTCCCGATAATGTTCTTCCAGAAGCATCGGTAATCGTTCCTGAAACCATTACTGGAATATCGATATTGCGCTCTTCTTTAACTTCTTCAATAGCAAACAAAGCGGCTTTCGCATTTAACGTATCGAAAATAGTTTCTACCAAAAGTAAATCGCAACCGCCATCAATTAAAGCTTCAACTTGTTGTTTGTAAGCAATTTTTAAATCGTCAAAATTCACCGCACGAAATCCTGGGTCGTTTACATCGGGCGACATTGATGCTGTTCTGTTGGTTGGTCCAATAGAACCTGCTACAAATCTTGTTTTATCGGTAAATTTGTCAGCGACTTCACGGGCGATTTTTGCGGATTGAAAATTCAACTCATAAACTAAATCTTCCATGTGATAATCCGCCATTCCGATAGTAGTTCCCGAAAAAGTATTGGTTTCTACAATATCGGCACCCGCCTCAAAATAAGCACGATGTACTGATTTTACAGCTTCTGGTTGGGTAATGGAAAGTAAATCGTTATTTCCTTTTAATGGATGTGGAAAATCTTTAAAACGTTCGCCTCTAAAATCTTCTTCTTCAAATTTATAACGTTGCAACATCGTTCCCATCGCTCCATCGAGTACGAGAATTCGTTTTTTGATTTCTTCTTGAATTTTTGACATTGTATTCTCTCACAAAGGCTAATTGCCTAATTTCTATTTATTAACTTAATTTGTTACCGTAGAAAGTTGGAGAGCAATTCTAACGTTATCTGCTTCCGATAAATCGGAATAGAATGTAGCACCTTTCCACTAGCGCGGGAGGTTGCTAAGCTTTCACAGGGTCTATTCCCTCCAGCTTTCGTGATAACAAACACTATAATTATGAACACTGCAAATGTAGTGACAAAATTGAAATAATGAAATATTTTCTAAAATTTCATTAAAAAAATAATATTTATAGATTTATACTCTAAATTAATATTTTTAAACAGAATATAAATCTATAAAATAATTTAAAAACTTTTATTCTAACGCTTGTTTTAAGTCGTTAATTACATCTTGAACCGTTTCTAAACCGACAGAAACGCGTACCAAACCATCAGTAATACTTACTGCTAATCGTTCTTCTTCAGTCAACTTACTATGAGTTGTGGAAGCTGGATGCGTAACAATCGAACGTGTGTCTCCTAAATTCGCAGATAACGAACATAGTTTGATTTTATCCAAAAACTTTCTTCCCGATTCAATTCCGCCTTTGATTTCGAAAGCCACAATATTTCCACCTAATTTCATTTGCTTTTTAGCGACTTCATATTGGGGATGCGATTTCAAAAACGGATATTTCACAGAAGCCACATTGGGATGATTTTCTAAAAATTCGGCGACTTTTAAAGCGTTTTCGCAATGTTTTTCGATACGAACCGGCAACGTTTCCAAACTTTTTGACAATACCCAAGCATTGAAAGGCGACAAAGCGGGTCCGGTATTTCTAGAAAACAAATAAATTTCGCGAATTAAATCGGAACGTCCAACAGTTACACCGCCTAAAACACGACCTTGACCATCGATTAATTTGGTGGCAGAATGAATCACTAAATCGACACCAAATTGAATTGGGTTTTGAATATATGGCGTTGCAAAACAGTTATCTATAATTAAAATCAAATTGTGCTTTTTTGCAATTTTTCCCAACAATTCCAAATCTAAAATATCAACCGCTGGATTGGTTGGTGATTCGGCATAAAGAATTTTCGTATTCAGTCGAATGAAATTTTCAATTGTTTCTGGTTTATTGACATCGAAATACGAAGTCGTGATATTCCATTTCGGAAAATATTTGGTAAACAACGTATGTGTCGAACCAAAAACACTACTTGCAGAAACGATATGATCGCCCGAATTCAATAAAGCAGCAAAAGTTGAATACACCGCTGCCATTCCTGTTGCGAAAGCGTATCCGTCTTCTGCTCCTTCCATCAAACAAATTTTCTCAACAAATTCAGATGTGTTGGGATTGGAAAATCGGCTATAAATATTACGTTCTTTTTTTGGAAAAAGTTCAGTTATTTGCCTAGGGATTCCAAGAACCCCATTTTCATTTTCAGCGG
The DNA here is from genome assembly GCF_002422095.1 of Flavobacterium sp. UBA6195. Classification (GTDB taxonomy): domain Bacteria; phylum Bacteroidota; class Bacteroidia; order Flavobacteriales; family Flavobacteriaceae; genus Flavobacterium. Next base: position 11,339 of record NZ_DITB01000091.1, on the reverse strand, counting down.
AATTATTTTTATTGTTTGGGGTTTCTTCGGCAAATGAAGCACGCATATCTTCTGCATCTTCAAAAATAAAACTCGAAGTTAAATATAACGGAACGGAATGTTCTAAATATTGAGTGCGCTCTAATTGCGTTCTGATGGCTTGGGTTTCTAATCCTAAATTTTGGTTGCTCATGGTTTTGTTTGTTGAATTGTTTAATCGTTAAAGTGTAAAACCCACAAGACTTTTACTTCTTGCAGGTTTTGAGTTTGGGTGGTTATAATTTTTTTTCGGATAAACGTAAAATATCTCCAAAAACACCTCTTGCAGTTACCGAAGCGCCAGCGCCAGCACCTTGAATTACAATAGGTTGTTCTCCGTAGGATTCCGTATAAATTTCAAAAATGGAATCAGAACCTTTTAAGGAACCTAAAGCAGAATTAGCTGGAACAGAAATTAATTTCACTTCTAATTTCCCTTTGTCTTGTTGTAAATCTCCTGATAATTCACCGATGTAACGCAACACTTCATTTGGACCTTGAGCCTCTTTGATGTTTTGGTAAATTCCATCTAATTCTGATAAACGCTTTAGAAAATCGGTTGCACTTCCTTCACGCAAAGCTTCTGGAATTAGGTTTTGAATTTGGATTTCTTCGAATTCGTTTTGTAAATCTAATTCGCGTGCTAAGATTAATAATTTTCTTCCAACGTCGTTTCCGTTTAAATCTTCTCTTGGATCGGGTTCAGTGAAACCTTTGTCGATGGCTTCTTTTAAAACTTCGCTGAATTTTTTGTCTTCTATCGAAAAATTATTGAACAAATAACTCAATGTTCCAGAGAAAACACCTTTAATCTTAGTGATATTTTCACCTGACAAATGCAGTAATTTAATCGTATCAATCAATGGTAATCCAGCACCAACATTAGTTTCATATAGATATTCTTTTTGATTGTCTTTCAATACTTTTCGTAGTTTTTTATAGAAATCATAACTTACTGTATTTGCGACTTTATTTGAAGAAATCAAATCGAAACTATTTTCGGCTAATGAAATGTAATTTTCAATGAAAGTCGAGCTTGCGGTATTATCAATCGCGATTAAATTTTCCAAATGATGTTCTTTTGCATAAGCGATAATATCTTCCACTTTATAATCTTGACCTTTGTCTTCTAACGTAGCTTTCCAATTTTCGCTAATTCCGAATTTATTCAACAACACTTTCTTTGAATTCGCAATGGCAAACACATTCAACTTGATTCCTTTTCGTTTTTCGATGTTTTTTGCGGATTCTAAAATTTGGGAAATCAAAGTTCCACCAACCGTTCCGTGACCGAAAATGGCGATGTTGATTTTTTTCGCCACTCCAAAAATTTCACCATGAATTACATTTAAAGCACGTTTGAATTCATCTTGACTAATTACCAAACTGATATTTCTTCCTGTAACCGTATTATTCAGCAAAATTGGGGTGATTTTATTTCGGATTAAAGCCGTGTAAGGTTTGTGAAAATTGGTTAAATCTTGCCCAATAATCGAAATCACAGCAATGTTATCGTTTACCGAAATTTTATTGACATCTTTTGTATAAAAATCAGTTTCAAATTCTTTTTCCAAACCTACTAAAGCTTTGGAAGCCTTGTCAGAACTTACCACCAAACCAATTCCTCTTTCGGAAGAACCTTGCGAAATAATACTCACGCTAATATCGTTTTCAGCCATTACGCGGAAAATTCTTGCATCAACACCCGTTTTTCCTAACAAACCTCTTCCTTCTAAATTAATCAGCGACACATTCGTTAAAACAGAAAGCGATTTTATACCTTCATTCGTTTGTTCCGAAGTGATTAAAGTTCCATCATTTTCAGGATTGAAGGTATTTAAAATTCTTAACGGAATATTTTTCTCAACCAAAGGAATAATGGTTTTGGCATGTAAAATTTGCGCTCCAAAATTTGCTAACTCATTCGCTTCATTAAAGGACAAACGCTCGATTTTTTTTGCGTCAGCCACTAAATCGGGATTAGCGGTGAAAATTCCGTCTACGTGTGTGAAATTTTGAAATTCTTCGGCATTCAGATAATTCGCTAATAAAGAAGCTGTGTAATTACTTCCATTTCTTCCCAAAGTCGTAGTTTCATTGTGTAACGTTGAACCAATAAAACCCGTCACGATATTAACTTTATCTGTGTTTTTCTCGAAATAATCCAAGACATTTCGCTTTGAAACAGCATCAATTGGTTGCGCATTTCCAAAATTCAAATCAGTTTTAATTAACTGGCGTGAATCGGTGAATTGTGCTTTGATGCTATTTTCGTTTAAGACATAAGCTACGTATTTTGCGGATAGAATTTCGCCATACGCGATGACTTGATCTTTGATTTTTTCGCTGTAATCTCCTAAAAGCGAAACGCCTTCTAACAATTTCTGTAAAACTGAGAATTCTTCTTCGAAGATATTTTCTTTCAAACCTTCCAATTGGTATTTTTTGAATTGCTCAAAATCCGCTTGAAAATTGATGTTGGCTTGCGCTTTTTTTAGTAGAATCACCAATTCGTCTGTTGCGTTTCCTCTTGCCGAAACTACGACTGCAATGGGTTCGTTATTGAAATATTTTTGAGCAATCGTTTGCACTACTTTTTGTAATCCTTCTCCGTTTGCTAATGATTTTCCTCCAAATTTTAATATTTTCATTTTTTTTAGTTTTTATTTTTTATTGGTAAAAAATGGTATCGCTTTTTTTATTGGATTTTGCTTTCGCAAAAAGTTTTGTGAGCGATTTCATCTTAATTAAATATAGGTTTTAGTATGTTGTTTAGTTGTTCAAATTCTATCAAGAAAGCATCGTGTCCGTGAATGGATTTGATTTCGTGATAAAATGCGTTGTTTTTGTAATTCTTGACTTCTTGAAAAGCCGTTTTGATTTCGTTTGCCGTAAAAAAGTAATCTGTGTCCACACTTATTAGATGAATATTTGACGAGATACTTTTGATGACATCTGATTTATTGTTGCTTTTAAAAATATCCGTAGTTTTCAATAAATGATTCATGAGTTTGTAGGCCGAAAGTTGAAATCGATTTTGCAATTTTTCTCCGTGATGCAACAACCAACTTTCCACTTGAAACAATCCTTCTGAGTTTTGCAATTTGGTCTGGAATTTTTCTTGAAGTGATTCGGGTGTTCGATACAATAACATGGCGTGAATTCGTGCATCGTGAATTGGATTTTTAGAATTATTCAGAATCAAATCTTGAATTAATACATTTCCAATCAACCAATCAGAAGCTTTCCAATTTGTTGCTACTGGAATTAAATTTGCAATCGCTTTTGGTCGAATCGTTGCCATTTCCCAAGCAATTGCTCCACCTAAACTTCCACCAATCACTGCAAAAACTTGATTCACTTTAAACGAATCGATTCCTTTCCAAAATAAATTAGCAATATCGTAAGTGGTGAAATCTTGATAATTTTCAATCAAATTTTCTGCATCTTGATAGCCATTTCCTGGAATATTGAAAGCTAAAACTGCATATTTTTTGGTATCAATAATTTTATCCTCACCAATTAATGATTGCCACCAACCGTTTTCTCCAATAACTTGCGAATTTCCAGTCAAAGCATGATTCACCACTACCAAAGGAGCTGAACCAACAGGTTGCCCAAACAATTGATAGGACAAAATCGTTTTGGATTGCACTACTCCATTTTGCAACGGAATATTTTGAAACACTATTTTTTGAATTGTACTCATCTTTCTTTTTAAAAAAGACTGCCTTTAGGTAGGTCTATCGGCAGCCTTCAAACAAACAAAAACCTAAACTAAATTTTGAACTGGCAATTTTTCGAAAACACTTTGTAAATCGGCTTTCAAGTCTTCAATATCTTCTAATCCAACGGATAAACGAATTAAATCTTTCGTTACACCGGTTGTGATTTGTTGTTCTTCTGACAATTGTTGGTGCGTTGTACTTGCTGGATGAATAATCAATGATTTTGTGTCGCCAATATTCGCCAACAAAGAGAAAAATTGGGTTTCATCAGCTACTTTTTTAGCCGCTTCATAACCTCCTTTTAATCCAAAAGTTACGATACCGCTTTGTCCTTCTGGTAAATATTGTTGGGCTAAATCATAATATTTTGAAGAAATTAATCCTGGATAATTTACCCAAGCTACTTCTGGACGTTTTTGCAACCATTTGGCTAATTCTAATGCATTTTCACTGTGCTTTTTGATTCGAATAGCTAATGTTTCTAAACCTTGAATAATTTGAAATGCGTTGAACGGACTCAAAGAAGCACCTAAATCTCGCAAACCTTCGATTCTAACTTTTGCAATGAATGATGCTGCTCCTAAAACTTCATAATATTTTAATCCGTGATAACCCGCTGAAGGTTCTGTAAATTCTGGAAATTTTCCGTTGCTCCAATCGAAATTTCCTGCATCGATGATGACACCTCCAAGAGAAGTACCGTTTCCACCGATGTATTTGGTTAACGAATGAATTACGATGTTAGCTCCGTGTTCGATTGGGTTAAGCAAAAAGGGTGTTGCCACTGTATTATCTACAATAAAAGGCACTTTGTAGGTTTGTGCTGCTTTTGAAATGGCTTTTAAATCGAGTACATCTAATTTTGGATTTCCTAAACTTTCGGCGAAGAACACTCGTGTATTTTCTTGAGCAGCGTTTAAAAAATTCTCAGGGTTTGATGGATCTACGAATGTTGTTGTGATGCCTAATCTTGGCAAAGTCACGTTTAATAAATTATAAGTTCCACCATATAAACTATTAGAAGCAACGATATGGTCGCCAGTTTTTAATAACGTTAATAAAGCGGTTGAAATTGCCGCGGTTCCTGAAGCAGTTACGACAGCGCCGATTCCACCCTCTAGTTTAGCTAAGCGTTGCTCTAGAATATCATTTGTTGGGTTGTTTAATCTTGTATAAATAAATCCAGCTTCAGCTAAACCAAAAAGATTAGCTGCGTGATCTGAGTTATTGAAAACATATGATGTGGTTTGGTAAATTGGAACCGCTCTTGTTCCTGCGTTTTTAGTTGTATCGTGTCCTGCGTGTAAAGCGTTTGTTGAAAATTTATTTGTGCTCATGATATTTTAAGTATTAAGATATTTGTATTAAGTATTAAGATTTTTTTGTTCGAAGTTTGCTTTTCAGCTACACATTCGACAACATCGTCTTGGATTGTAAATTGCTATTTTCATTATTTTGTTGATTTTTAGAAATAAAAAAACCTCTGCTTTCGACAGAGGTTATATTGAATTAATTTACTTTTAAAATTATGCAATAGGTTTCCTCTGCGGATTGTTCCACATCATCATACACATATTGCACATTGTAAAGTTCATCTTCTATTTCTTTTAGTTTGACAGGGCAAAATTAGATTTATTTTCTACAATAAAAAAATAAATAGATTATTTTTCTAAATTTTATTATTTATTAATCATTTTTTAGAATATTTTTTTATGTTATTGAATTTCAAACTGAAAATTTTTCTAAAGAAACCTACATTTGTAATATCTAAATAAAAAAATGTTAACAATCATTTGGAATTCAATTTCATTTCATACATTTGCATCCGAAAACTAAGAGGAAAAATTTGAACTGATTGCAACCTCATTAAAAAATGCTAAAGCAGTAATTACTACTCCTTTAGGCAGCACCTGCAATTATTTTTCCTCACTTAAAATTTAAAAATAATTTATTATGGCTTATTTATTTACGTCAGAATCTGTGAGTGAAGGACATCCTGACAAAGTTGCGGATCAAATTTCAGACGCATTAATTGATAACTTTTTAGCATTTGACCCTGAGTCAAAAGTAGCTTGTGAAACGTTAGTTACTACAGGTCAGGTAATTTTAGCTGGAGAAGTAAAATCAAACACGTATTTAGATGTACAAACTATCGCAAGAGATGTAATTAAGAAAATTGGTTACACGAAAAGCGAATATATGTTCGAAGCAAATTCTTGTGGAGTTTTATCTGCTATTCACGAACAATCTGCGGATATTAATCAAGGTGTGGATAGAGCTAGTAAAGAAGAGCAAGGTGCTGGTGACCAAGGAATGATGTTTGGTTACGCTACAAATGAAACTGCTGAATTCATGCCGTTAGCTTTGAAATTATCTCATCAAATTCTTCAAGAACTAGCGGACTTAAGAAGAGAGAACAAAGAAATCACTTACTTACGTCCGGATGCGAAATCTCAGGTTACTTTAGAATATTCTGACGATAATAAACCGGTTCGCATTGACGCTATTGTAGTTTCAACACAACATGATGATTTTGCTGATGAGCCAACAATGTTAGCGAAAATCAAAAAAGATATTATTGAAATTTTAATTCCAAGAGTGATTGCTAAAAATCCTCAATATGCTCATTTATTTAATGATGCAATTATATACCACATTAATCCAACAGGAAAATTCGTAATTGGAGGACCTCACGGAGATACGGGTTTAACTGGAAGAAAAATTATCGTAGATACTTATGGCGGAAAAGGAGCTCACGGTGGTGGTGCTTTCTCTGGAAAAGACCCATCTAAAGTGGACCGTTCTGCGGCTTATGCTACTCGTCATATTGCTAAAAACTTAGTAGCTGCTGGTGTTGCTGACGAAATTTTAGTTCAAGTTTCTTATGCAATTGGAGTTGCTGAACCAACATCAATCAACGTAAACACTTACGGAACTGCCAAAGTAAATTTAACTGATGGACAAATCAGTAAAGTAGTTGAAGGTATTTTTGACATGCGTCCGTACTTCATTGAACAACGTTTGAAATTAAGAAATCCGATTTACAGTGAAACTGCTGCTTATGGACACATGGGAAGAACACCAGAAGTCGTGACTAAAACGTTTACGGCTCCAGGTGGAGAATCTAAAACATTAACTGTAGAATTATTTACTTGGGAAAAATTAGATTTTGTAGATCAAGTAAAAGCTGCTTTTAAATTATAAGAAATCCTTTCTTTAATAAAAAAACCATTCGCATTAACGAATGGTTTTTTTATCTCTATACTCGAAAGAACTACAATGTATATTTCAAACTCAAAATAACAAATCGAGGTTGTACTCTGTAACTCGAAAAACTACTTGTACCACCTAACTGACTAAAACTATTTGTGTCAAGCGATTTTGTATCTAACAAGTTGGTTCCTGAAAGTTTCCATTCCCATTTACTCCCTTTCTTTTGATACATTAAACTTGCTGTTAAGAAGTCATATTCGCTATCAATAGTTTTCGTTTTGTTTCTATTGTGAAAGTATGAATATTCTGAAACGAATGAAAACGCATCTAAAAAGTAATATTCTAATGTTAATGTTGGACTATCTATATAAATAACATCTGAAAAGTTATCGTTAACAGTAAAATTATATCCCAAAGTTAAATTAGGCAACGTTTTATAATTCGTAGAAAAACTCAAGTTATAACTTTGAGAGTACGATTCAATTGTTTGAATTTCTGTTGGGTTATTACTTGGGTCAGTATCTGCATCTGGATAAACACGAATGTTGTTGTTCTTTGACCAATTAAAACCAACTCTAAAATTCGCCTTGTAATATCTCGCAAAAGAGCGTCCATAATTTCCATTTGCAGAAAAAGTTTCATCAGGAAAATTAGAATTCATATTTTCAGATGAAGAAATTTGATTTACTCCTAATAACAAAGCTCTATTTTTTATTGCATCTAATTGTCTTGTATACGTTATATTAGCAAAAATATTCTCAAAATTAAACATGTTATATTTAAAATAACGCAATGTATGAACTTGAGAAGTTGAGTTTTCTAAATAACGATTTCCGCTAAACAAACTGTTATAGTTTGAAAACACATAACCTTGGGCTAACCTATTAATATCAGTAAAATTATTGGTTAACGAATAGTTATAAGTTAAAGTTTCTGATTTTTTAATTTGCCACAAAGCATAAACATCTGGCAAAATTCTATTGAAAGATTGTTTATTAGAAGTTCCTAATTGCTCATCATTCATGTTGAATTGATGCACACTAAATCCAGGATTAAATGTAAACTTACCTAACAAAAATTTATAATGAACTCCTAAAAACACATCATTAAACGCATAATTAACATCATTAAAAGTTGTTGGATCAGTTAAATTATTTTGAGTTCCATTATTCAGCAATTGAAAAATAGATGAATCAAAATTTTGATATGAATACGTATTTCCTAAAGTCAAATTGATATTGCTTTTTGGAGTTAACATGTAATAATAATCAAACTTAGTGTCTAGCTTATTAGTTTGAACAAATCTTTTTTGTGAAATATCATCTCTAACTCCAACTCCTTCATTTATATAACCCGTTAACAAAGGCGCAAAAGGCAACGTTTCTAAATTAGCATTATAAAAAGGATCTTCATTTTGATACAAATGTTGCATTTCAAACGCAAACACATGCTTATCATTTAATGTGTAATAGTAATTTAAATTTTGATTTACTGAAAATGGATTTTGCTCTTTTCCAGTGTAGATATCTGACAATAAACTTGAAAAAACACTTGTATTTTCTTTTTGATCAGAAAATTTAACTAAAGCATCGTAATCAAAATGTGCTTTTTCAGAAGGCACATAACTTGAACTTAATTTAAGTAAAATCTGTTTACTATCTTGTTTTGTATAATCTTCTCTAGTTTCAGAAATAGTTTGAGAAGAGCCATCAGGTAAATTATCAATACGATTTGAAATGGTCGTGTTTTCTATTTCCGTTTTATTCCCAAGTAAAATTCCGAATCCACTTAAAGTCCATGCTTTTGAAGGATTAAAACTAAAATTAGCGGCTCCAAAAGTTGACTCAATATTGGCCGCTTGATTGTTGCGAAGTCCTAAAATTCCTAAATCATTTGAAGACACATTAAAAGAAGATCCGCCTTTACGCATCATATTTTTAAAACCTCCAGTAAACTTGAAATAATCTTGAGCCGTTAAGGGTAATTCGCCAATATTATTCACATTAGCAATTACATTTAAACTGTATTTTGGGTTATAATAAAACAACTTTGGATTCACAATGAAGCGAGTATCTTCCATACCAACTCCAATACCTGCATTCATATCACCAAACCAAAAATTCTTTTTACCTTCTTTTAATTTGATATTTAAAGCAATACTCTCTTCGTTATTTTCAAGTCCTTTTAAATTAGAAACTTCGTTGTAATTTCTTAAAACTTGGATTTTATCTAAAGCATCAGCTGGAATGTTTTTAGTAGCTAACTTCGTGTCGCCATCAAAAAAATCTTTTCCTTCCACCATTACTTTTTGAACTTTTTTCCCTTCTACTTCAATTTCCCCATCTTTATTTACTTCTACACCAGGAAGCTTTTTAAGTACATCTTCCAATTTTCTTTCCGTACCATTTGTAAAAGAATCGGAATTATAAATGATGGTATCTCCCGAAACGCTAACTGGCATTTCGTGAACAATTTCAACCTCTTTTAATTGTGTTCCTTCATTTAAAACCACAGGAAAGTTCATGTTTGAAGTTCCGGTCGTAACTGTTTTTTCAAAGGTTTGAAATCCAATATAACTAACTTTAATAGTGTATGCAGTACTTGGCTTTAAACTCAATGTAAATTTTCCTATTTCATTAGTAATGGCGTAAGCATCCATGGCTTTGGTTTGTTGATTAATGGCCATAATATTAGCCATTTCTAAACCAACTCCTGTGGTATCTTTAACAGTTCCTTCGAAACGTATATTTTGAGAAATGGCACTTGATGTAAGTGCCATAACTAATAATAAAAATATTTTTTTCATAAATGTTTTTTCTTATCTACCCATTCTAAATTGCATACGATTACCTCCGCCAGGTCCAGAATTCATTTCGCGCATTTCTTCCATTTTCTTTTTAACAGTTTCGTCAAACTCTTTTTGGGTAACCACTTTTCCTTTTGAAACAGGCTTAATTTCAACCTTATCTTTAGAATTTAAAACTATTTTAGAACATAAAATTACAGTTTTGCCATCGTTAACTTCTAAGATTAAACCAGGTAATCCCCAGTAATTCTCAGGTCCTTGATTGATAGGGATTTCAGGACAATACCAAGCGGTAATTGTGTTTTCTTTTGGTAATTCCCAATCGTCTGTGAAGTTAGTTTTTTTAGCTTTTGCTGTGTCTTTTACTGCTTCTGTTTTTTTATCACCCTCTTTTGCATTGTTGTTTCTAAATCTAAAATTTCTAAAATCTGACTCGCTTACTTTAACAACTGCTGTTGCTTTAAAACAAGTATAGTTACCAATTTGTTTTGATTCGCCTTCTAATTTCCAATCATATTTTGGCAACGAATCTTTTATTAAAAACTCTTTCCCAAAAAACTCTTTATCAACAATATATTGTTTTTCTTTTGCATTTTTATAAAAGGTGCCACCGCCACCCATCATAGACATCATCATTCTTCCACCACCTTGTTGGCCAGGAGCGTCTAATTTTTCTTCTTCTTTATAAATAGAAGCTGATTTATCGAAATTTAAAATAAACGTTTTCTCAAACATTTTTTTCATTCTTTCTTCAATTTGTTTTTGCATTTCGGGGGTAATCTCACGGTTTCCACCCATTCCTTTCATAAAATCGGCTGTACTGGTTTTAGATTCATAAACCGCCATACCTTGGAAATTCTGAGCATTTAGTAACCCAGAAATCATTAAAATCGAAGCAATAATAATTTTTTTCATTCTTTTCAGATGTTATAGATATATATATAGACTATTAATAGTGCATTTTGTTACACAATTTAACTGCTATTTATGTGTTAAAGTAGTATATTAGACCCTGATTTTCAGAAATAGTTTAACAATGTCATTAAAAAAATTACTATTTATAACCTTTATAAGTTTATGTCACTTTTATCTAAGTAGTCAGGAAATTATTCCTGTTACAAAATTAGAAACTGCAAAAATAGAATGTGATGCATTTTTAGGTTTTGATAATCAAACTAATAGCTACAGTATCAAAAATAATATCTTAATCAAAAATAGCGAATCTAAAACCTTTCAATACAACAATTTAGGCTTAGGAAAAATTACTCGAGTTGACTTTCAAAATCCATTACAAATTGTAGTTTTTTATAAAAATTTCAACACCGTAGTACTTTTGGACAATCAATTAAATGAAATTAAAAAGATAGATTTCAATTTAAAATCAACTCCTGTTACTTTGGAAGCAGTGGCTTTGTCTTCTCAAAATCAAATTTGGATTTACGATAGCATTTCATCTAAAATTGGATTGTACAATGTAAATACTGATACTTTTAAATGGATTTCTACAATGCTTGAAAATCCAATTTCATATTACGAATCCGATTACACGCATTTTTATTGGACCGATAAAAATT
>NZ_DITB01000072.1 GCF_002422095.1 Flavobacterium sp. UBA6195 | reverse complement strand
TAACTTTGCAAACATAGGAGTCATAGAAGTTTTTCTTAAGTAATACTTTGTGAATAATCAAGTTCATTTAAGCTAACCACTTCTCACTTTTTACTTTTCACTTTTTACTTTTCACTTTTTACTTTTCACTTTTTACTTTTCACTTTTTACTAATTCAAATCAATCATTAAACCAAATAAACTCGTATTGGCAGCGATGGTGTATCTCGAATACGAATAATCGAATTTCACTTTTCCAAATCGAATTCCAAAACCAACTGATATTCCAGAGAAATTACGTTTGTCTACGATTCGTAATTCTTCGCCTCGTCTAAAGTTGTATCCTAATCTTAAGTTGAATCCTTTTTCTGGAAATAATTCGGCTCCTAAAATTACGTGGCGCAATGCGTTATTAAAAAAGGACACCTTTTCTTCTTTAGAAGAACCATCTAAACTTCCTTGTGCTCTGTTGGGATTAGAAAAAGCAATATTCCACTGTTGCAAATTCTCTAATGTAACATGCCAACGAATGGGAACATTCTCCATTAATTGCGAAATACCAGCATCAATTGCTAAAGGTAATTTTTCATTCGTATCTTGATAAGGTTTTATTTGAAATCCTAAATTTCGAACAGTCAATCCATAATTGATATCGTTGTCTACATCAACATACAAAAATCCCAAATCTACAGCAGCTCCCCACGAATTATAACTTTCTAAAGTAGATGAAATCAATTTAACATTAGCACCAACAAACATGTCAGTCCAAGGCAAATTATAGGCATAACCCAGGGATAAAGCCGCTTCACTTCCTGTAAAATCAGAAGTTAAATTTCCAAGTTCATCTCTTCCTTCAAAAGTACCATAATTGATATAGCTAATTCCTGCATGAAAAGTTTGCAAATGCTGATCATAAGTATAGGCATACGCCGCTGTTCCATAGGAAACTTCACCATAATAACTACCATAATTAGCTGATAAACGATTGCTCATTTTTTCATTAATCGTAGCCGGATTATAAAAGGCTTGGTTAACATCGTAATCTACAACAGTAACCGTTTTTCCACCCAAAGCCGCTTGCCTAGGCGATTGTACTAAGTTTAAAAACTGATATACGCTCTTACCTCCTATTTGGCTAAAAGTAGTAGCCGATAGCAGCAGGGATAAAAGGAATACGAGTTTTCTTAGCATTTTTTGTTGTTAATCTTACTTATAACGCAACTGCGAAGATAAAATTATATCGGTTAGGAAACAAAAAAAGAACTCCCAATAAATGAATTATTGAGAGTTCTTAAATTAATCGTATTAAAATTGGAAAATTTAGTTTTTACTTTCCAAGTTTTTAGCATTTTTCACCTTTTGATTGGTAATAGCAATATCTAAAACTTCGCTCATTCTGTCTACGTAATGGAACGTTAATCCTTCTATGTAATCGGGTTTGATTTCTTCGATATCACGTTTGTTTTCTTTACACAAAATGATTTCTTTAATGTTTGCTCTTTTCGCAGCCAAAATCTTTTCTTTGATTCCACCCACCGGTAATACTTTGCCTCGAAGGGTAATTTCTCCCGTCATGGCGATGTGTTTTTTAACTCGTTTTTGAGTAAAAGAAGATACCATAGAAGTTAGCATCGCAATTCCAGCACTTGGTCCGTCTTTTGGCGTTGCTCCTTCTGGAACGTGAATGTGAATGTTATAATTATTCAAAACTTCTGGATTGATTCCTAAAAATTCAGCGTTAGCACGAATGTATTCCAAAGCAATCGTAACCGATTCTTTCATAACCGTTCCTAAATTTCCGGTCATCGTCATCGCTCCTTTTCCTTTCGAAATTAGAGATTCGATGAATAAAATATCACCACCAACAGATGTCCATGCTAAACCAGTAACTACTCCAGCCACATCGTTATTTTCGTATTTGTCGCGCTCCATTCGTGGCGATTTCAATACTTCTAAAATATCGGTATCTGTTACTTTTACGTTGTATGGTTCTTCCATAGCAATCGATTTTGCTGCATGACGCACCATTTGAGCGATTTTCTTTTCTAAACCACGCACACCTGATTCACGCGTATAACCTACTACGATTTTTTCTAATTGTTTTTTACCAATTTGCAAATCTTTAGCCGTTAATCCGTGCTCTTTCAATTGTTTTGGCAATAAGTGTGTTTTAGCAATCTCGATTTTCTCTTCAATGGTGTAACCTGTCATTTCGATGATTTCCATACGGTCGCGAAGCGCTGGCTGAATGGTTGACAAGCTATTCGAAGTGGCAATGAACATCACTTTTGATAAATCATAACCCAATTCCAAGAAATTATCATGGAATTCTTTGTTTTGTTCCGGATCTAAAACCTCCAATAAAGCCGAAGATGGATCACCGTTATGACTTGAAGATAATTTATCTATCTCATCTAAAACAAATACGGGATTCGATGTTTTCGCTTTCTTAATATTTTGAAGAATTCGTCCTGGCATTGCACCAATGTAGGTTTTTCTGTGACCGCGAATTTCCGCTTCATCACGTAAACCACCAAGTGACATTCTAATATATTCTCTTCCTAAAGCTTCTGCAATGGATTTTCCAATTGATGTTTTACCAACCCCTGGAGGTCCGTACAAACATAAAATTGGTGATTTCATGTCGTTACGAAGCTTTAAAACTGCCAAATGTTCGATAATTCGCTTTTTAACATCTTCTAAACCATAATGGTCTTTGTCAAGAATTTTTTGAGCACGTTTTAAATCGAAATTGTCTTTGGTGAATTCGTTCCAAGGCAATTCTAAAAACAACTCGATATAATTTCTTTGAATCCCAAAATCAGGCGAATTTGGATTGGTACGTTGCAATTTAGACAATTCTTTTTCGAAATGTTGCGCTGTTTTATCGTCCCATTTTTTCTTTTTCCCTTTGGCACGCATTTCTTCAATTTCCGCTTCATACGAAACGCCACCCAATTCTTCTTGAATGGTTTTCATCTGTTGCTGCAAGAAATATTCGCGTTGTTGTTGGTCTAAATCGAAACGCACTTTCGACTGAATATCGTTGCGAACTTCTAATTTTTGAAGCTCTAAGTTCATGAAACGCAAAGTTTCAAGCGCTCTGTCTTTTAAATTTGGAATCGATAATAATTCTTGTTTCTCTTCTACCGAAAGATTCATATTAGAAGAAACAAAATTGATTAAAAACGGATTACTTTCGATGTTCTTGATTGCAAAAGTAGCTTCTGTTGGGATACTTGGACTCTCCTTGATAATTTGGATTGCCAATTCCTTAATTGATTCTACAATTGCTTTGAATTCTACGTTTTTTACATCAGGGCGTTCCTCTGCAACCTCTTTAATTGTAGCTCTTAAATAAGGTTCTTCTTGAGTAAAATTTTCAATTTCGAAACGTTTTTTACCTTGAAGAATAACCGTTGTATTACCATCGGGCATTTTTAAAACGCGCATGATACGAGCTACAGTTCCAATATGATGCACGTCATTTGGCGTTGGTTCTTCAACGTTTTCATCAATTTGCGCCACCACACCAATGATTTTACCTTTGGCATTGGCATCATTGATTAATTTAATCGATTTATCTCTTCCGGCAGTAATTGGAATTACTACTCCAGGGAATAAAACGGTATTTCGTAAAGGTAAAATGGCAATATCTTCAGGCAAAGCCTCGTTGTTCATTTCTTCTTCATCTTCAGGTGTCATTAACGGAATCAATTCCGCATCTGGATCCATTTCTTGAAGTGACAAATTGTCAAGCGCTAGTATTTTTTGATTCGGCATAATAATATTTATGGTCTTTTTGTCAGTAATATTCATTTGAAATATCATTCAAAGGTACGCAGAAAAGCGCTATTTTATTGATAATCAAATCATAAAATAATTTTAAATAGCAATTTCAGAAGTAATAGCTCAAGATGTATGCCAAGAACATTACTTTTTAGGAACTCGCAACAAAAGAAGCAATCCTACAACAAAAAATAAGATTAAAAATAAGATAGCATTTTGGATTTTGCCCGTAACATCTGCAATATAACCATAAGTAAACATTCCGATAACAATTCCGATTTTCTCTGCTACATCGTAAAAACTAAAGAACGAAGTAGTGTCATTCGTTCCTTCAGGAATAAATTTAGAATAAGTAGAACGCGATAACGATTGAATTCCTCCCATTACTAATCCTACGAAAGCGGCAGCAATATAAAAATCGTTTGGAGTGATTACAAAATAGGCGTATGTACAAATTAAAATCCAGGAGAAATTTAAACCAATTAAAACTATAATATTTCCATATTTAACAACAAGTTTTGATGTTAGCCAAGCACCTAAAACCGCAATTAATTGAATTAATAAAATACTCACAATTAATCCCATGGTTCGTTTACTATCACTTCCCCATTGCACTTCTTTTTCTCCAAAATAAGCTGCAATAATCATGATAGTTTGCACTGCCATACTATAAACGAAGAAGGCTCCTAAATAACGTCGTAGAGATTTCAATTCTTTTATTTGTTGCCAAACTTTTCGTAACTCTTTAAAACCATTGAATAGTACATTCTTATGCAGTTTGTTTTCGTTTTTATTATTTGGTAAGTAGTAGTAAGTATATTGACTAAAGCCTAACCACCAAATTCCTACTAAAAGAAAGGAATAACGCATCATTTGTAATTTTTGGTTATCCGCTACTAACATAACCATAGCTAAACAAATCAATAACAAAACAACACTACCCACATAACCCAAACTAAATCCTTTTGCGCTGATCTTATCTTGTTGCTCTTTGTGAGCAATATCGGGTAAATAGGAATTGTAGAAAACTAAACTTCCCCAAAAACCTATTAAAGCTAATAAATAGGAAACCAAACTCAAAATTACCGTATCTAACGAAAAAAAGTACAAGCTCATACATGAAATAGCGCCAACATAACAGAAAAGCTTCAAGAAAAACTTCTTATTTCCTAAATAATCGGCAATTCCAGATAATAATGGTGAGATAAAAGCAATGATTAAAAATCCTAAAGCAGTAACATAACTGATTAAAGCTTCACTTCGAATTGAAAGTCCAAACAAACCAATTTCCTCTATATTTTTTTGACGGAATAAAGCTCCATAATATAACGGAAAAATAGTTGAAGAAATCACCAAAGCATATACCGAATTGGCCCAATCGTAAAAAGCCCAAGCATTTAAAAGTTTTGAATCTCCTTTTTGAAGTTGTTGCATAGCAATTGTTTTTAAATAAAAAATCCCGACAGTGTCGGGATTCAAATATAATAGTAATTTTTTAATTATTTAAAAGTTACACCAAACTTAGCGGCTTCGGCTTTAGCCTTTGGAATTAATTCCTTAATCTTAGCGATACGAGTAGCATTACTAGGGTGCGTACTCATAAATTCTGGTGGTGCTTGCCCTCCAGATTGCGCCGCCATTCTTTCCCAGAAAGCAACAGCTGTATCAGGATTATAACCTGCAATTGCCATTAAGGTTAATCCAATCATATCGGCTTCACTTTCATGTGCTCTACTAAAAGGTAACATTCCACCAAATTGAGTAGTAGCTCCATAAGCTGTCATTGCAATTTGTTGTGTTTCTTTGGATTTATTTCCTGTTGCGACTGCAACACCAGCAGCACCAGCTTGTTGCAATACTCCAGCACTCATTCTTTGTTGACCATGATTAGCTAAAGCATGAGCCACTTCGTGTCCCATAACAGTAGCCATACCTGCATCATCTTTACAAATAGGCAAAATTCCTGTGTAAAAAACAATTTTACCACCAGGCATACACCATGCATTAACTTCTTTACTCTCAACTAATTTATATTCCCATGCATATCCATTTAAATAAGTAGCATATCCGTTTGCATTTAACCAACGTTCAGCTGCTACTTTAATTTTTGTACCAACAGTTTCTACTTTTTTAGCATCATTAGTTCCTGTAATTACTTTATTTTCAGATAGAAACTGATTATACTGCTGAAAAGCAGATGGTAAAATTTCACTATTAGGGACTAGAGCTAAAGTATTTTTACCTGTAAAAGGGTTTTTTGCACATGATATTACGATTACTAAAAGTGCTAGGGTGATAATTTTAGTTTTATTATTCATAAGATTAATTTTTAACAAAAATACGATTTATACTTTTAAATTTTAAAAATCCAACATCAAAATTATTACAATTTAAAAACGTAATTTAACTTTATTTTATATGGAAATTTTCATCCTGAAACTCCATTATTTGTAACTTCGCAAAAAAATTTAATAATGCCAAAAAAGAAACAAAAGCAATCACAAGTTATAGAAATACCTAAAATTATTTTGTATACAGCAAAATTTTTGCAAGCTATTTCTCCTAGTTTAACAACTAAATTTGCGGCTAAACTTTTTACCACTCCAATTCGCCATAAATTACCAAAGCGCGAATTACACATGGAACGCGAAAGTCTACAAAAAAGTATTTTAGTCCGTGCCATAAATAAAGAAATCGTATTGTATGAATATGGCAAAAGCGATAAAAAAGTACTTTTAGTTCACGGATGGTCTGGTAGAGGAACGCAATTAGTAAAAATTGCTGATGAATTACTAAAAATGGGCTACATGACGATAAGTTTTGATGCACCAGCACATGGGAAATCAAAAGGAAATTATTCGATAATGACCGAATTTATTGCTTCCATTTTAGAATTGGAAAAACAATACGGTTCTTTTGAATTTGCCATTGGACATTCACTTGGTGGTATGTCGGTTTTGAATGCGATTAAACAAAATCTGAATGTTAAAAAAGCAGTAACCATTGGAGCTGGAGATATTATTCAAGACATTATTGATGATTTTATCAAAAAATTACAATTAAAACCTGAATACGGAATCAAATTACGAGATCATTTCGAAAAACGTTTTGTTGGAAAAATGGATGATTATTCAGCTTACAAAGCAGCTAAAGAAATTAAAATTCCAGTTTTAATCATGCACGATAAAGAAGATGATGATGTTTCCGTGAAAGCGGCTTATCATATTCACGAACATTTAGAAGGTTCCGAACTTGTAATTACAGAAGGTTTGGGACATCGTAAAATTCTTGGCGATGAAGCTGTGATAAACAAAATCAAAGAATTCATTTCAAAATAATAAAGTCCTTCGATTTGAAGGACTTTTGCTTTTTTAGAAGTTTGGAGACAAATTGTATTTTTTGTAAAAGTTATCTAACGCTTCCAATACCTCATCTTCTGTATCAACGACTTTGATTAAGTTCATATCTTCTGGATTGGCGTTTTTCATTTTGTCAATCATTACATTTTTTATCCAATCTAATAAACCTGACCAGAATTCTGTTCCAACTAAAATAATTGGGAATTTTCCAATTTTCTTAGTCTGAATTAATGTTATCGCTTCAAATAATTCGTCTAAGGTTCCAAAACCTCCTGGCATTACCACGAAACCTTGCGAATATTTTACGAACATTACTTTTCTTACGAAGAAGTAATCAAAGTTTAAGTTTTTATCTTTATCGATATACGGATTAAAGTGTTGCTCAAAAGGCAATTCGATATTTAAACCAACTGAAGTTCCGCCTCCATAATGCGCTCCTTTGTTTCCTGCTTCCATGATACCAGGACCACCACCAGTAATTACTCCGTAACCTGCTTTACTAATTTTATACGCGATTTTTTCGGCTAATAAATAATATTTGTCTTCTGGTTTTGTTCTTGCCGAACCAAAAATAGATACACAAGGACCAATTCTTCCCATGGATTCATAACCATTTACGAATTCTGACATGATTTTAAAAATTGCCCATGAATCATTAGTTCTTATTTCATTCCAAGTCTTTTGCTTGAATTTCTCTTGAATTCTGTGTTCTTCGTTTTCGTACTGATCTGCTGCCATAGTAATTTTAGTTAATTTGTTTGTAAACAAACTATTACGATTAAATAATAAAGTTTTAGCAGTGTTGTTGTGTGTAGTAATTAGGTTGCTAAGATAATTCTTTTTTCAAAAACTGCGCCGTATAACTTTTTTTATTTTTCACGATTTCCTCTGGAGTTCCTTTAGCTACAACTTCTCCGCCACCTTTTCCACCTTCGTAACCAATGTCGATAATATAATCCGATAATTTTACAACATCCAAATTGTGTTCGATAATTAAAACGGTGTTTCCTTTATCAACTAACTTATTGATTACATCCATAAGAACTCGAATATCTTCAAAATGTAATCCTGTTGTAGGTTCATCTAAAATATAAAACGTATTACCCGTATCTTTTTTAGAAAGTTCAGTTGCTAATTTGATACGCTGTGCTTCACCACCTGAAAGCGTTGTGCTTTGTTGCCCTAATGTGATATAACCCAATCCAACATCTTGAATGGTTTTTACTTTTCGATAAATTTTTGGAATATTTTCAAAGAAATCCACAGCTTCATCAACCGTCATGTTTAACACGTCAGAAATTGATTTTCCTTTGTAACGAATTTCCAATGTTTCTCTGTTGAATCGTTTTCCCATACAGGGTTCACATTCCACGTAAACGTCTGGTAAAAAGCTCATTTCGATAGTTCGAACTCCAGAACCTTCGCAATTTTCACAGCGACCGCCTTTTACATTAAAACTGAATCTTCCAGGTTTATAACCACGAATCATCGCTTCTGGAACTTGAGTAAATAAAGTTCTAATTTCTGAAAACACATCTGTATAAGTCGCTGGATTAGAACGCGGTGTTCTTCCAATCGGACTTTGATCGATGTCGATTACTTTATCGATATGTTCTAAACCTTCGATTTTCTTGTAAGGTTGTGGCTTTTTAACAGCATTGAAAAAATGCGCATTTAATATCGGATACAAGGTTTCGTTAATTAAAGTCGATTTTCCACTTCCAGAAACTCCGGTAACACAAACCAATTTTCCTAGCGGAATTTCAATCGAAACATTTTTTAAGTTATTTCCCGTAGCACCTGATAATTTGATGTATTTACCATTACCTTCACGACGTGATTTTGGAACTTCAATCTGCATTTTACCACTCATGTATTGAGCCGTAATGGTATTTTCTTTCAACAATTCTTTCGGGGTTCCTTTGCTGATGATTTGTCCACCAAATCGACCTGCTTTCGGACCAATATCAATCACATAATCGGCACGTTCAATCATGTCTTTGTCGTGTTCAACCACGATTACTGAGTTACCAATATCGCGTAAACTTTCTAATGATTTAATCAAACGCTCATTGTCTCTTTGGTGCAAACCGATACTTGGTTCGTCTAAAATATACAAAACGCCAACAAGTTGCGAACCTATTTGCGTGGCCAATCGAATACGTTGTGCTTCACCACCAGAAAGCGATTTTGAACTTCTGTTTAAGGATAAATAATTCAAACCTACATCTAACAAAAACTGCAATCTCGCTGTAATTTCTTTTAAAATTTCAGTTGAAATAACTTGTTGTTTTTCAGAAAGGTGATTTGGTAAATCGGCAAACCATTCGGATAATTCGGCTACGTCCATTTGGACTAATTCACCTATGTTTTTTCCGTTTAATTTAAAATATAACGATTCTTTTCGCAAACGTGTTCCTTCACATTCTGGACAATCGTTTTCATCCATGAATTCTTTTGCCCAACGTTTGATACTTGCCGAATCGGAATTATCGTATTGATTTTTAATGAAGTTAGAAATTCCTTCAAAATCAATTTTATAATCTTTAGTAATTCCCATAACCTTTGAAACGACTGAGAATTTTTCATTTCCACCATACAAAATCATGTCCATTGCTTCTTGCGGAATGGTTTCGATGGCATCGGTTATTTTGAAGTCATATTTTTGTGCGATAATTTCCAATTGCTTAAAAATCCACGAACTTTTATATTCGCCCAAAGGAGCAAAACCACCATTTTTTATGGAAGCTTTTGGATTTGGGATAATTTTTTGAAGATTGATTTCATTCACCGTTCCTAATCCGTTACAACACGGACAAGCTCCTTTTGGAGAGTTGAACGAGAAGTTATTCGGTTCCGGATTTGGATACGAAATTCCAGAAGACGGACACATTAAATTACGACTGTAAAAACGTACTTCTTGACTTTCTTGTTCGATGACCATCATTACATCTTCTCCATGATACATAGCGGTTTTAATACTTTCAGATAAACGTTTATCAGTATCTTCTTCTGTATCAATTGCCATTCTATCGATTACGATTTCGATGTCATGCGTTTTATAACGATCGACTTTCATGCCGTATTCTAAATCACGAATCTCGCCATTTACACGAACTTTTAAGAAACCTTGTTTAGCAATTTGCTCAAATAATTCACGATAATGTCCTTTACGAGAACGAACAACCGGTGCTAAAATATTGATGCGTTTTCCATTGAAATCCTCTAAAATCAATTGCTTGATTTGCTCATCAGAATACGAAACCATTTTTTCACCCGTATTGTAACTGTAAGCATCGGCACCACGAGCGTACAACAAACGTAAGAAATCGTAAATTTCGGTAATGGTTCCTACAGTAGAACGAGGCGATTTACTCGTAGTTTTTTGCTCTATAGCAATCACAGGCGAAAGTCCGTCGATTTTATCCACATCAGGTCGTTCTAATCCACCCAAAAACTGACGTGCATAAGCTGAGAAAGTTTCGATGTACCTTCGTTGACCTTCGGCATAAATAGTATCAAATGCCAATGACGATTTTCCAGAACCCGACAAACCTGTAATAACCACTAGTTTTTCTCGTGGAATTGTAACATCAATATTTTTAAGATTATGGGCTCTTGCTCCAATAATTTCGATTGTTTCTTCTGTGTGTTGCATGTTTTTTTAGCAAAACGCAAAGATACTGATTTCAATTCAATTTTTGTGGTAGACAAATGTGAAGAAATTAAAAAAAGAAAGCGCTATAGTAAACGCTTTCTTTGTCTATTATTGATGTAATCGTTAATAGCTTTTTTTGTGGTAACCCAATTTCTTCCTTCTTTATATGCATCAATTTTTCCTTGACGCGCTAACAAGCTAACATATTCTTGACTGTAAGGAGTATTAGGTTCACTTACAATGTTAGCAATAGATTGATATTCATCATCATTATCACTTGGAATAGAAGTTAAATAGATATTAACCGTTCTTTCTAGAGCTTGACACATTAATAACGTTAACTTTTGATAGTTATTATTATTAGCTTGATTTAAAGCATCGTAATATTTTTTTCTGTCATTTTTTAAGATGATGGCTGGCGGAAAACCTCTTCGCATGAGTAATAAATTCATTGCTAAACGAACGGTTCTTCCATTTCCATCAAAAAAGGGATGAATCCAAACTAATTTGTGATGAAAAATAGTAGCTAATTCAATATCATTCAATTGCAACGGATTTTCATTTACAAATTGAATTAGTTCATCTAGCAAATCTGAAACTTTATTAGCATTTGGCGGAATAAAATTTGCTCCAGTGATTCGAACACCAGCATTTCTAATTCTTCCTGCAAAATCATCTTCAATGGTGCGCAAAACTAAACCATGAAGCGATAAAATATCAATACTTCTCAACACATAATCATCATTAATTATTTGATATAAATAATTAATCGCATGCTCGTGATTTTTAGCTTCAAAATGTTCTCGCAATGATTTTCCTTTCACGGTAATTCCATCTTGAAGTACCATTTGTGTTTCTCGAAGGGATAGTGTATTTCCTTCAATACTATTCGAATTATAAGTCCACTCAATTGAAAGCGACTCTTTAATTTTTGATATAGCAGAATATGGCAGCGGCCTATTTTGATTGAGCACAGCCAATTTATCATACAATCTTTCGAATGTTGATTGAAATTCTTCGCGATATGACAAATCGATATTCCACATAATTCATTTATTACACCACAAAGGTATTAATATCGGATAGGATAAAAAAATATTTTATCCGATATTTAAATATTAGATAATAGAAATTAAATTTTAGATGAAAAATTTTAAAAATTTCTCTAATTTCTAAAATCTGTGTTCCAAAAAACATAAAGTTGAATTTTGAGATTGTACTTGAAGTTGAACTTGATCTTGAACTTGAACTTGAAATAAGACTATTCAATAATCATCGATTTCAAACGCATTCTGTATTTTTCTAGAATGAGTTGTTTGTAAATGAATCCAAGGAAGATTCCATCTTTTAAAACTGGTAAGACTTTACATCCTGATGTATCAAATTTCTCCATAATGGTTTCTAAAGTTTCATCATAGAAAATAATTTCTTTTGGAGGTTGCATGACTTCATATGTTGAAGTGTATTTTACTTTGAATTGTGAGAAAACAATTGGTCTGATTTCATCTAACAATATCAAGCCTAAAAGCGTATTTTTTTCATCCAAGACAGGAAAAATATCAGCATCTGATTGTTGGATTTTCTCAACTAATTCTTCCAAATTATTACTAACCGAAATGGATTTGAAATCAGTTTGAATTAATTTAGCTACATCAATAGAATTCAAAATATTAGCATCACGATTATCCGTAAAGACTTCACCTTTATCTGCTAAATTTTTAATATCGAAGGAATAAGGCTCAAAACGTTTTGAAATTGCAAAACTTACCGAAGAAACAATCATTAAAGGAACCATCAAATTATAACCTCCCGTAATTTCAGCAATAAGGAAAATTGCGGTTAGTGGTGCGTGAAATAATCCGCTCAATATTCCAGCCATTCCTACAAGAGTAAAGTTTCCAATTGGTAACTTGGCGAAACCAATTATATTGAAAAAATAAGCCACACAAAATCCTAAATACGAACCTACAAAAAGTGAAGGTGCAAAATTTCCACCATTTCCACCAGCTCCTAATGTTAAACTTGTGGCATAAACTTTTATCAACATGGTAGCTCCAACAAACAACAAAAGAATCCATTTCGAATCTTCAAAGCGCTCGAAAATAGTATTTTGAACTAATCGTTCAGGATTACTATCTGCCAAAAGTTTGATACTTTCATATCCTTCACCAAATAAAGACGGAAACAAGAAAATCAGTACACCTAAAATTCCTGCTCCAAACAAAGCTTTATTGATGATATTGAATTTTAATCCGCCGAAATAATGTTCAATTTTTCTAAAAGTTCGGGCGTAATTTATCGAAACTAAACCACTTAAAACGCCTAGTAAAATATAATAGGGTAAATTATGATAATCGAAAAATTGT
The DNA here is from genome assembly GCF_002422095.1 of Flavobacterium sp. UBA6195. GTDB lineage: Bacteria > Bacteroidota > Bacteroidia > Flavobacteriales > Flavobacteriaceae > Flavobacterium. The sequence goes on along the minus strand of NZ_DITB01000072.1, from coordinate 3,772 downwards.
ACTTTTTTAAACGAAAACAAGATGTTTTCATTCAACATTACCGTTGAAACCAAAGCACCTGTTGCTGCACTAATCATAATCGGAATAAAGGCTGTAATACTAATTTCAGCTAGTACCACTTCAATGGCAAACAATACTCCAGCAATCGGGGCGTTGAAAGCAGCACCAATTCCGGCAGCGACACCACAGGCTAACAAAAGCGTCCTATCTTTGTAACTTAAACGATAATTTTGCGCATAATTACTCCCAAAAGCAGCCCCCGTAACGGTAATTGGCGACTCTAAACCTGCACTTCCACCCATACCTACCGTAAACGAACTTGTAATGATTTGGGCAAACATTTGCTTTCTAGGCATGATTCCGCGCTTTTTAGCGACAGCATACATAATTTGAGAAGTTCCTTTTTCAATAGAACCATCCAAAACCTTTTTAACAATGATAACGGTGATAATAATACCAATGATTGGCAGCGTACTATTACTGTAAGGAAGATGGAATACATCATCTAATCTTTGAGCTGATTTATAAACCCAATGCGCAAACGTTTTTAGGATAATTACGGCTAAAGCTGAAGAAATTCCAACTAAAACGCACGAAAAATAGATAAACTGCCGTGGTGTTAGTAACGATTTCAAAAGAAAAACAAATCGCTCTAAACGTCGGAAGGTTTTGTGTGTAAACGTTTTTAAGGAAAAAGATTTCTTTCTTGGCATTGTCTTGAAGTATTTTACGAAGGTAAATCTTTAATCTGAAAAATAAAACTAAATTAGAGTAAACGTAAGGCTTCTCTTCTACTTAATGGTTTTAAATTAGTAGAATTTACATAAGCTTCGACTCCATTTGGATTGAATCTACTATAATCGCGCAAAGCCCAACCGATTGCTTTTTGAATAAAAAAATCGTTGGAATCTTTATGTTTTTCGCATTCCGATTTTAAAATTTCGAAATTGGTTTTTTCTTTATAACTCAACTGAAATAAAATAGCACTTCGATTTAACCACATGTTTTCAGAATTTGAAAAACGCACAACTACTTTTAAAGTTTCCGAAGAAAAATGCAACAAATAACCTCCTAAAATATATTTTGCAATCGTATCTACTGAATCCCACCATGAATTAGTAATAATCAACTTTTCAATCAATTGAATATCTTCAAAGACAAAATTCTTCTTGAACTCTTTTACCAGTAAATCTATTGCTGTTTGATGAAATTCGCGTTCTTTCATTTGGAATAATTCCCAAGCAATTGTTCTAAAATTAGACTTGACTTCTGCTTTATTTTGTTCGTAGTTTGATTTGAAAATTGCTCGTCTATTCTCGGTTTTAATTCCAAAATAGGTAAAATTATTCTTCATGTAATTTTCCATTGGAATTGCCAATTCGCTATTGGATGCTTTTCGAAAATCAGCTTCTAAATCACTACAAAATTTCATTGAGTTCCTTTAATTTTTGTTGGCACGAAAATACTAATTCTTCAAAAAACTGAAAAAATTCCGATTCAAATTCAGTATAAAAATCTTGAATTTCCACAATAGCCTCTTGCATGTGTGCACGATGCTTGGTTTTATAATCCATTTGAAAAAGAATCATTTCCAACCCTGCGATTGTTGCATAACTTACTAGCCAATTTCGTCCAATCATATAAGGTAACATTCCTTTTGTTCTTTCGGTGAGAATTTCATAGTTATCTTGCATCAATTGATAAAAATCAGCAGCGTAATCTTCTAAATTTTCTTTGGAATATTTACTCCAATTTTTCGCTAAGAAATGATCGTAAGCAATATCCATAATAACACCGGAATAATGTCCGTATTTTTCGTGTAAACGATGTTTACTTTTGCGATAAATTGGATGTGAATCCGTAAAACTATCAATATGCCGGTGCAACAAAATCCCTTTTTGAAGTGAATTTGGATAATCTAAATATTGGGAACCGCGAATACTATCTGCCATGAAATTGCCAATTTTGACAAAATCATTTTCACCAGACAAATAAATATGAGCGAGAAAATTCATTTAGAACTAATAGTTGTTTCCGTAAATATATAAAAATCTTTACAAGTTTTATAGCATACCAATGCTGAACTTTTTATATTTGTGTTGAATTTGGTTTACTATTAACCTTTTAAACCTGTAACCTTTTAAACAAAAAAATGACTTTAATAAAATCAATATCAGGAATTCGTGGAACCATTGGCGGTGGTGTTGGCGAAAATTTAACACCAGTTGATGCGGTAAAATTTGCATCGGCTTATGGAACATTTTTAAAAATAAGACACGCTTCAAAAGGTAACGAACGCTTAAAAGTAGTAATCGGAAGAGATGCAAGGATTTCAGGACCCATGATTCACAATTTAGTTATGAATACATTGGTTGGATTAGGAATTGATGTTATCGATTTAGGTTTATCCACTACTCCTACAGTTGAAATTGCAGTTCCAATGGAAAAGGCAGATGGTGGAATTATTTTAACCGCTTCTCATAATCCAAAACAATGGAACGCACTTAAATTATTAAACGAAAAAGGTGAATTTTTAAGTGGAAAAGAAGGTGAATTGATTTTACAAATTGCAGAAAACGAAGCATTTAATTTTTCAGAGGTTGATAATTTAGGCGAGGTTACTGAAAACAATGCTTACATGGATATTCACATTGATGAAGTGTTAGAATTGCCTTTGGTAGATGCTGATTTGGTAAAAACTAAGAAATTCAAAGTAGTTGTGGATGGTGTAAACTCTTCAGGTGGAATTATTATCCCAAATTTATTAGAACAAATGGGCGTTGAAGTAGTAAAATTATATTGCGAACCAAACGGTCATTTTCCACATAATCCAGAACCTTTAAAAGAACACTTAGGTGATATTTGTAAATTAGTTGTAGAAGAAAAAGCTGATTTCGGAATCGTAGTTGACCCTGATGTAGATCGCTTAGCTTTCATTTCAAATGATGGTGAAATGTTTGGTGAAGAATATACTTTAGTAGCTGTTGCTGATTATGTTTTATCAAAAACTCCTGGAAATACAGTTTCTAATATGTCGTCTTCTCGTGCTCTGCGCGATATTACAGAAAAACACGGCGGAACGTATCAAGCAAGTGCTGTGGGAGAAGTAAATGTGGTAGAATTAATGAAGAAAACTAACGCAATCATTGGTGGTGAAGGTAATGGAGGAATTATTTATCCATCATCGCACTATGGTAGAGATAGTATAGTGGGTGTTGCTTTGTTTTTGACCTATTTAGCCAATCAAGATAAAACGGTTGCTGAAATTAGAGCTAGTTTTCCACAATATTATATGAGTAAAAACAAAATTGAGTTAACACCTCAAATTGATGTTGATAATGTTTTAGCTACGCTAACCGAAAAATACAAAACAGAGAACATCTCAACTATTGACGGAGTAAAAATTGATTTCCCAACAGAATGGGTACATTTAAGAAAATCAAACACAGAACCGATTATCAGAATATATACCGAAGCTCCAACACAATCAGAAGCGGATGTTTTAGCAGAAAGATTTGTCAAAGAATTAAAAGAAATAGCAGGAATATAAAACAAAAAAGGTCAGATTTAAATCTGACCTTTTTTTATTTTACAATTATCTTTCTTGTTGTAGTTTGAGTTCCATTTGATAATTTTACTAAATACATTCCTGCACTTAATTCTAACCTAACACGAGTTTCGTTTTCAAAATTTTCTGTCTGAAGTAACTGCCCAGTAACCGTAAAAATTTCTACTTTTGAAGTTCCTTCTAATCCAGAAATAATTAAGAATT
>NZ_DITB01000006.1 GCF_002422095.1 Flavobacterium sp. UBA6195 | reverse complement strand
GGAGTTAAAACTACATCATAATCAAATGTAGTTTGTGCTATTGATGACTGCAAAAAAGTCAATAATAACACGATGAAATATTTTTTCATTGTATAAAATTATAAGTTGAGTTCCTTTCAAAAAAGGAACCGTAAATAAACTTTTTAAATTTCTTAAATGAAAAATTTTGGCGGATGCCAGATAGAGTATTGGTATTTTGGGATGAAAATCTTTTCGTAGTTTGATTTTTCCTTTTCGGTATAAAAGTCGGGAATTAAAATGATTTCTTTAAGCGAAATTTCAGCGACAAATTGCGTTGGACTAAAGTTCAAATTCATGATTACTTTACCTTTTTCGCAACCCGAATTTGATGCCTCAGCATTATGACAAGTATTTTGACATTCTTGACTCACAAACATTTTCATAGCTCTAACTGACGGCAAAGTAGTAAGTGCCATCAGGTAAACAAAAAGTATGTAAGTAATCATTTTCATTTTCACAAAGTTACAAAAAATTATTGCGAATGGTCTAGAACATTTTTTATTATTTCTTCTTTTGATAAAACTGCTTTAGTTTGCCAAACTATTTGCCCTTCAAAAAATAAAACCAACATTGGTAAAGTTGTAATTTGATATTTTTCAGCAAGATTTGGCGCTTCATTTACATCTAAATTATAAACTAAAACTCTATTTCCTATTGCATTTTTAACTTGTTGTAATGTTGGTGTCATCATTTGACATGGATTACACTCGTTTGTTTTAAAATTTATTAAAACTGCTTCATTTGAGTTGATACTATTTTGAATAGCTTTTTCCATATTTATTTTGTTTTAGGAATTTGACAACCTTGTGCACCACAACCTGTATCAAAAACGGCTTGAATTAAAAAAAATGTGGCAAAAAGCAAGAAAAAATATTGATTTGTAGCAATAGCATGATAGGCAATTCCGACAGAGAAAATCAATCTTATCCATCTCATTAGATGCCAATTGGTGAATAACAACTTCTTCATTGATGATTTATTTTTAAGTAAAATTATTAGTATTTCTGCAATTCACTGTAACAAATATTACAAACTATGTAAAATACATGATTTAATTTTGATGAAAATAATGGAGTTTATATTCAATTCATTTGAAAACAACTATCAAATATTACATTACTACATTACTGATATTATCAATGTTTTCTCAATCATTGAAGTTTTCTTATTTGGTTTATGAATACACTACAAACAACAAAGCATTTACAGAAAAATATTGTAAAAATATCGATAAACCTGCGCTAAAATGTAATGGTAAATGTCATTTAAAAAACGAATTAGCAAAAACTTCAGAAACCAACAAACCTGTTAATTCCGAACAAAAACAAAACACTAATTATCAAGCTGAAATTTTATTTTTTGAAGCAGTTACATTGTATCAATTTCCTTCGGATTTTTGTTTTTTAAATAAAATTATTAATTCTAATTATGCGAATTTGTATTGCGACTTATTTACAAATTCGTCTTTTCATCCTCCACAAAACATACTGTTTATAGCTTAATTACAAATTAATTTAAACAGTAAAATAAAATGAAAAAAATAGTCATTATCGGATTACTATGGTCTTCTGCTATGTTGTATTCCCAAGAAAATAATGATCCAGAAGTAATAAAAGATTCTTTAAAAATAACCTATTTAGATGAAATAATTTTAATTGAAAATCCTTTAAAAAACATTTCTCATTCAGTTATTGCGATTGATGAAGCTAAAAAAAATAGTCAACCCAGAACTGCTACTGATTTATTTAAAGATATTCCAGGTTTTAGTATCCAAAAACGAAGTGCTATTGCTTCTGAACCATCTTTGCGAGCCTTCAAATATGAACAAATGAACATCAAATATGATGCTGGAGGAAAATACGTGCACGCTTGTCCGAATAGAATGGATCCAATCACAGCACATATAATCCCAGAAGAAGTTCGTAAAATTGAAGTCATTAAAGGTCCTTTCACAACACGTTATGGACAAACTTTTGGAGGAATTGTAAACATTGTGACAACACCTGAAATTCATACAGATAATGGATTATTTGGCGAAATACAAAGCGGATTTGAAACAAATGGAAACAATAGTGCTTCGAGAGCTGAATTACAATATGTAAAAAATAAATTCAACCTTACAGTAAATGGCGAATATAGAGAATATGGTGATTACAAAGACGGAAATGGAGTTGAAACACCATCTGGGTTTATAACCAAAAGCTATTCGGCAAAAGCTGGTTACAACTTTACAGATAACCAAACGATTAGGTTGGATTGGAGACAAAAGTTTGGCGACCAAATTATTCATACAGGTTTGCCCATGGATTCTCCTTTTGATGATAGTTATAGCTTAGGATTGGATTATAAATGGAAATCTGTTTCTGAAAACATCAAGAATATTTCATTCAAATCCTATTACACATTTGTAGATCATTTAATGACCAATGGTTTTGATTTAGATGACCCAAGACCAAATTATCCCGCTACTGATGCACGAACACCTGTAACTTCAAATTCCTATGGAGGAAGATTCGAAATCGAACACCAACCAAACGAAAAATTGAATGTGTTTTATGGTTTCGACTTAGACAATATTTACAGAGAAGGGAAAAAATCGGTTACAGCAAATATTAATCCTAACACAGGCGAACCTTTTGCTATTCCAACAACCACTATTGCAGAAGTTTGGCAAGACGCCACTACTACAGATTTTGGAGCTTTTACCGAAATTAATTACTTAATCAATTCAAATTTAGCAATAACAGCTGGAGTAAGAATGGATTATGTATCCGCAAAAATTGAAAGTCTTGATCCTGGTTTTTTAGCCATTTATGGAAATGTTTCTGACAAAACAGATGTTACTTTTGCAGGTCATGCAGGCTTAAAATTCAATAAAAAAGGTTGGAATTCTCAACTCTCATTTGGTCGAGGTGTTAGAACAGCATCAATGTTAGAACGCTATATTTATCGTTTTGAAATTGGTTCAGATTCGCGTCAATACATAGGAAATCCTGATTTAAAACCAGAAGTTAATTACCAAACCGAATGGTCTATTTCAAAAAAAATGAAGCAATTTACTATTGGGACAAGTGCTTTCTTTTCGTATATGGATAATTATATTACGGGCGTTTTAAGCCCCTCGTTAACAGGCGGAACCTCTTGTGGTGGAGCCGCACCAATGGCACCAAAACAATTTTTAAATGTAAACGCGTATCAATATGGCTTTGAAGCTTTTGTAAATTGGAAAATAATAGAAAATTTAAGTTTTAATACAAATATTTCTTATACCAAAGCTCGAAATTTATCATTAAAAGAACCATTAGCTCAGGTATTTCCAATGGCAATTCGAAACGAATTAAAGTTTGAAAAAACAAAATATTGGTTGAGTTTACGCACTGAAATTGTAGCAGATCAAAATGATTTTGCTCCAAGTTTTGCAGAAACAGCAACACCAGGTTATGAAGTTTTTGATTTCAGAATTGGATACAAACCTTTAAAAAACGTAACATTAGGAGGAACTATTTTAAATATTTTTGATGAAGGATATTATTCACATTTGAGTTTTTCATTCAAAAATGCAGACCTAAATAATGGATATAGAATCCATGAACCCGGCAGAAACTTTAGCTTTTTTGCCAAGTATAATTTTTAACACATAATTTAAATAAAATGAAAAATAGAATTAAATTTTTAGCAATCGCTTTATTAGCAACAATATTTTCAACATTCACTTCATGTGACGACGATAATTCGGTATTACCTGTAGAAACCCACGAAGACGCTTATGGCGATGTAATTTTAAAAAAATTGGATATGATGGGAACTATCAAATATATTCCAATTTTTATGGCAGGAGGAAATACAGTTAATGCTTCAGGTTGTATTGTTACTGATCCTAATGGAACAGAATTTCCAATAAACGAGTTTTGGGCTGGACCAGGAAGTTTAACAGGAAAAGGAGTTGCAACTACTACTAAGCCTACAATGGGAACTTACTCGTTTAAATTGAAATTTGCCGATGGTTATGAAAAAACCGTTACTGATGAATTAACTGATGTAGAAACCAGTTTAGCCTTGCCAATAGTAGTAACCAGAATTCCGGCAACTGTAACAGAACCAGAAAAAATAAAATTAGATTGGACTGCCGTTCCAAACACTGATTTAATCTGTATTAAACTTACAGAATTGGATATTGAAGGTACAAAACCTCTTTTCAAAATGGCAAAATTAGATGCTAGTTTAACAACATACACAATTAGTTTAGATGGTGGAACTGGATGGTTAAGACCTACAACCGATTTAACAACTGGAACAGAATATTACATCACTGTAGCTGCTAAAAAAGTTGAAACTGGAAAAGTAGTAGATGGAGCAAGTAAAGATTTTGCACATAGTGCTTGTTCTAAAGTTAAGATTGTTTACTAATTTAGATTTTAATAAATCGCAAAAAACCTCAAGTTTAACTACTTGAGGTTTTTTTATAATACTATCCTAAAAACTATTTATTTTTCTTTCTTTTTAGGTGATGTTGCAAATAAATTAAATAATAATCCGCCCATTAAACCACCATATAAAGTACTATTTAATGGTTTTGAAGTAATAGCACATGTGCCAGATGCACAACCAACCTGCTGATAATATATATACCCTGCAATAAGCCCAACGACTACTCCAAGTCCTGTAATAATAAATGCTTTTTTATTCATATTAATGACAATGAGAATCTCTACAACATGTATGTGAAGGAATATGAGAAACATCTCCTTTAGTTGGAAATCCTTTTTGCACCCATTTTTCTAGACCTTTTTTCATATTGATGTAATTAGTATAACCATGATATTGTAAAAAACTAACTACTCTTCTACTCCGTTCACCAGTTGTGCAAACTACAATTACTTTTTCGTCTTTTGGAAGTTCGTGAATTCGGTCTTCTAAACAACTCATTGGAATATGCAATATTCTTGGCACATCTAAAGATAATTGTTCTACTTCAGAAACTTCTCTAATATCTAAAAGTAAATAACCTCTTTGAATTAATTCTTGTGTACTTGTTGGACAAACTTCTTTTATTTTTATTGTATTTTCCATACTATTTTTTATCAAAAGTAATACTCCAAATACCACGAACTTCGCTTTCATTATAACCAATAGCTAAATCCTTTGGATATAATTTCATAATTTGCTTTGAAACTTCTGGTTTAATTTGTTTTCCATGACACTGCAAACACATAGTGTTGGTTTCAATTGGATAATAAAATTGGACTTTATTTCCTTTTTCTATTACAACGGGTTTTATTTCTTTTTTGGCAGCTAACTCTTTTTTGAATTGAGCAATATATTGCAATTCTTCAGTATTCGCTTTATTATTTGGGTTTCTATTTTTATCAGATACACGTTTTATAGAAGCGTTAAATTTAATTGACATACTGTCTGTTAAAGGTATAGCTTGAATGTTACAAAAGGATAGAGCCTCTAGAGTTCCTTTTTTTTGAACAGACTCCATCAAATTTTTACCTAATATTTTTTTAGTTCCCAAAGCATATTCTAAACCAATATCTGCATAGGTTTTCTCTTTTTTTGGTTCCACATACTTTTTACCTGATTGTATCCAATTTTCATTGCCATGACCTTCCCAATGTGCTTTAAACCATTTCGGTTCTTCGATTTGGTAATCAAACATAAAATCGGCAATTTTTTCAATACTTCCTTCTGGAAAAGCTTGTTTTGGCATAACACCATGTTTTCTTACGGCTCCATACATAAGTGCTTTATCTTCTGTTGGATTGGCAACAAATGCTGTAACATGTTTTACAAACTCTTCTTTATTGTAACCTTCTTTGTCGATATATCTTGCTTTAATAGCAACCATTGGTGGCGCAATTCTTCCTTCATTTTCAGCAGCATTTGGACTATGACACAAATAACAATGTGTTTCCATAAGTTTTTTGCCTTCATGAATTTCATTTTGAAGTGAAGTTGGATTTGCATCTTGAATTTCTTTATACTCTTTTTTATCTTTTTGGCAACTCACAAAACCAAATAAAACAATTGCTACTACTAAATATTTCATATTACTCTATTTATTATTCAAAAGTAAAGCATACTTAATAATAAAGATGTAACGATTGTTACAAATCTATTTACTCTATCTATAATAAAATAGATTTTATTTATTTTTATATAATATACAATAATATTTTGTTATACAAAGAAACTGTTGTTACTTTTTCAACATTTTTTTTGACTGAAATTTGTACCATCAAAAATTAATAATAACATTTTAAAAATAGAAAAAATGGAAAATCAAGTATTTATGCCAAGAATTGGCGAACAAGCACCAGAATTTACTGCAATTACAACACAAGGAACTATCAACTTTCCAAAAGATTATGAAGGAAAATGGGTTATCTTTTTTAGTCATCCAGCCGATTTTACTCCAGTTTGTACTTCTGAATTTATGACCTTCGCAAGCATGGAAAATCAATTTAAAGAAGCTAATTGTGAATTATTAGGATTATCAGTTGATGGATTATATAGCCATATTGCATGGTTAAGAACCATTAAAGAAAAAATCGAATACAAAGGAATGAAAGACATCGAAGTTAAATTTCCTTTAATCGAAGACATTACAATGGAAGTTTCTAAAAAATACGGAATGATTATGGAAGGAGAAAGCAATACAAAAGCTGTGAGAGCCGTATTCTTTGTAGATCCAAAAGGAACTATTAGAACTATTCTATATTACCCATTAAGTATTGGAAGAAATTTTGACGAAATTTACAGAGCCTTAATTGCTTTACAAACAGCTGATGCTTTTGAAGTAGCTTGTCCAGCTGATTGGAGACCTGGAGACGATGTTATTGTGCCAACCGCAGGTTCTTGTGGTGTTGCAAAAGAAAGAATGGAAAACGATGAAACTTTAGACTGTAAAGATTGGTTTTTCTGTACTAAAAAATTAGATAAAGATTTAGTATTAAATACAATTTTGAAAAAATAATATTCAATTTAGGTATGAGTATTTTAGTCTGAAAAACATCTCCGTTTTTCAGACTATTTTTTTAAAACTGAAAATAAATAAAAGGTTGCGCACCTGCAGAAGCCGTAGCATAAACCACCCAATAAATCAATCCTAATAGAATCGCTTTAACCAATAACGGAATTGAACTAAACGTTTTTTGCATAAAAGCAATTCCTTTTACAGGAACAAAATGCCAAACCACTCCAATCGCGATTAATAAAAAGACATTTTTATACCCTAAAATAATGGTTTGCCATTGCTCAAGATTGAAAGTTAATTTTGTAATATTATCTGCAATTTGAAATGCTGTCGTAAAATCTTTTGCTCTAAAAAACAACCAACAAAACACCACAAAATGGAACGTCAAAATAACTTGAATAGTTCTAACAAATACATTTTTAGGCAACTTAATAAACTGTCCAAAGAATTTTTCTACCACTAAAGCCAATCCGTGCAAAACACCCCAAACCACAAATTTCCACGAAGCGCCATGCCATAAACCTCCTAACAACATCGTCATGAATAAATTGAAATAGGTTCTGATTTTGCCTTTTCGGTTTCCGCCTAATGAAATGTATAAATAATCTCGCAACCAACTCGAAAGTGAAATATGCCATCTTCTCCAAAACTCGGTAATAGAACCGGATTGATAAGGCGTTCTAAAGTTATCTGGTAACCAGAATCCCATCAATAAAGCTAATCCAATGGCAATATCGGAATAGCCTGAGAAGTCGCAATAAATTTGGATGGCGTAACCATACGAAGCCATTAAATTTTCAAATGCTGTGTAACTATTTGGTGCATCAAAAACACGGTCAACAAAGTTACTGGAAATATAATCTGAAATTACCGCTTTCTTTAATAAACCTCCAATAATCAAGAATAAAGCACGATTGAAATCTTCTTTCGTTAACTTTAATTTCTCATAAATCTGCGGAATGAAATCACTTGCTCTAACGATTGGTCCGGCTACTAATTGCGGGAAAAACGACACGAAAAACAAGAAATCCATGAAACTTTTCGTAGGTTCTAATTCTCTTCGATATACATCAATTGTGTAACTTAAGGTTTGGAACGTATAAAATGAAATTCCGACAGGAAGAATAATATCTTCAAACTTCATATTTCCGTTGAAAAGTGCGTTGTAATTATCGATGAAAAAATTCGTGTATTTGAAATACGCTAACATTCCAAGGTTAATTAACAAACTCAATATCATGTAAAATTTACGATATCCTTGCTTAGCTTCTTCATAAATTAATCGCGACAAAACATAATCGACTACCGAGGAAAAAATTAACAATCCAAAATAAATCCCGCTTGATTTGTAATAGAAAAACAAAGAAAATAACACCACATAAGTAATGCGGAAATAATGAGTTTTTCTAGATAAAATGTAAATAATATAGAAAACTAAAAAGAATCCTAAAAAAATGGCACTATTAAATAATAGTGGTTGTTTTGGATTGAATAAAAACCAGTTTTTAATGGTGGCTAAATCGATATTCCCTACATTTTCAAGAAACCAATTTTGTATGCTAAAAAGTGCTTTCACTACTGCTTTGTCGATTTAAATAATTCGTATGATTGTAAAAAGGCTTCAAAAAATAATTCGCCTTGTTTTTCGTATCCTGCTTTTGAATAATGCACTTTATCTTTGGCCATATAGCCTTTTGCCGCATTGCGTTTTATAGATTTATTACCTCCAAAAACATCCAAAAGATTCCAAACGGCATAATTTTTCAAATTCGCATTGTCTTCGATGAGTTCTGCATATTTTTCAATGAAAGTGTTTTTATATTTTCGATGTAAAACCGAAGGCGGCGAAGTCATCACCAAAACACAAGCTTGTGGATTTTTCTCTTTAATTCCTTGAATCATTTGGTCCAAATGCGCAAAATATTGTTCGCCCGATTGTTTATCAAAACTCTCATTCGTTCCCAATGAAATAATCACTAAATCTGGATTCAATACTGGTAATTGTTCATTGAATAATCGGAATTTATTGTAATCCGATGCTTTCGCCCCATTTACTCCTATACTGTGATAAATCACACCCGAATTATCATTTTCTAAAACCAATCCATTCAAAGCAAAATCTTCAATTTCTTGATTGGGAACAATCGCAATTTTATCTAAAGGCGCTTCCGAAATATAATCGTTTGAAAATAACGAAGGTTGCAATTCGATTGGAATATACTCTGTTTTCGTTGTAGTTTTCGATTGTGTTCCTTTCGTTGGAATCGTCAAAACTTTCCCATCACGAATCATATCACTTTTTAATCCGTTTGCTTTTTTCAAAGCTTTTAAAGAAACATTGTATTTATCGGCAATTCCTCCTAAAACTTCACCAGGTTTTACTTTGTGAGTAATTTTTTTCGGAACTTTTCGTTCAATAACAATACTTTTATTAGATACTGAAACATCAAACAAACTCACATTTTGAGGCGTAATGACTTTCAATTTTGTAAAATAATATTGGGCATCTTTTACATTCAATTGAATCGCAAAATCTTTTGAAGTCGTTTCCATAGAAAAACCACTCAAGCCAACAGGACGATTCGCATCAGCATATAAATTTCGAAAACTTTGAAAATTTCCTGAAGCGGAATAACGAATTGGAGCACTGTTATTTGTCTTAGCTACACTATACGGAAACGTAAATCCAAAACCACCATTGCCATACACTTTTTGAAATTGGGCACGAATTTTAGCCGTAAATAAATCCGCTTGAATATGAGAATCGCCAATATGAACAATATTAATCTTTCCCGATTTACTTTGCTCTAATTGGAACATTTTTTCATAAAAAGCCAAAAGTGCATTCGGGTTATGAATATCATTTCCTGTAAAAGTAACTTCAATAGAATCGACAACAGGAAGATCTACTTCAACAGAATCTATGGGAACTAATAAAGTATCTTGAGCAAATCCAAAAAAAGAAAATCCTAATAAAAACATCAAAAATCTATTCTTCATATACCGAATCTTTATTGGTGATTATACTATCTTTTTTCACTGGCGCAGCAGGTTTTTTACGCTTTTTTCTCAATTCTTTATACATTTCATAGCCTTTATTTAATTGGGTAAAAATTAAATTAGCCGCTTCTTTTGCACCTCTGTGATTAAAATGCGTATAATCTTTATTGGCTCTTGCTGGCTCTTGTTCTACCCACTGAATCATGGAACCATCTCCACCCATTAAGGTATACATGTTTACAAAACTCGATTCTGATTTAATAGCATATCGCTTTTGAGCTGTATTCAAGGGAACAACAGCAGAATCGGTTTTCATCTCTAAATCGTATTTGGTTGATTTGTCGGCTGTTGACACAATTAAAATAGCTACTCCTGGAAAACACTCTTTCAAATGTGCAACCACTTTTGCCATACGTTTTTCGTACCAACCGTAATTCAACGAACCATAATTCAACACGTTAGCTCCATATTGCAACACGATTAAATCGTAATCTAATTTCGAATGAAAAGCACGCATTGTGGCTACATCAAAACTACCAATTGGCAATCCTGAGTTTCCTCTATTCGAAAAATTATCTACGTGAACACCTTTTCCGTCATCAAAATTAAATCCGTAAATTGGAATAGAATCGGCTTTTTTGAAATTCACTTTGATGCTTTTCAAATTACTTTCAGAAAGGACAACTGTATTTACTAAAGCATTTGGAGTTAATTTTTTAGAAATGGTATCGGTACCAATTACATATTTTATTTTCCCATCTTTATTAGACGAACGCCCGTAGAATAAAGTTGGATGCGGTAATTCTGATGCAAATCTTGTTTTGTTTGCTTTGTATTTAACCCAAGCTACATTTGCTGTATCATTCGCATAAAACACATGACCGTTTACACCAAATGGATTCGACGGACGTTTTACTTTTAAATACGATTGGGTTTTCCAATTTCCTGAAAATTCATGTGTAATCGAACTTCTTGAAGCAGCTGATTCGGATGTAATATTAACAAATCCAACTCCTTGACCTCCGAATTTTTCTTGCAAATAGGTTCTAAAATCTTTTACAATTAAGTCACCATCCGTCATCGAATCACCAAAATAGGCAATACGAACATTGCCTTCTTTTTTGGTTTCTAATTGGAAAAGTTTTTCGAAAAAAGTCGCTAAATATTGATTTCCAGTATATTCTTCAAAGGTTTCTGGTGGAAATTGAATTCCGTTTACCACTTTGTAATCAATAACGGTTTTAGCCATTGAATCTTCAATGGTTGCACCTTCGTCTTCGGCAATAGCTTCCAAAAGCAAACTATCGACTACTACATTTTTAGAATCTAATTTACTTTCGGCAAATAATTTCTTAGGCAAAAACGTCTTGAATGCCAAAAAAGACAATCCAGAAACGATTACCACAATTAAGGTTTGAAAAAAATATTTTGATGTGTTCATTTAATAAATTTCAAGTTCAAGAGCAAATTCAAAAATCAAGGATAACTTCAAACTCAATATTCTTATTACATTCTTTCAGGAACTTCAATTCCTAATAACTGAAATGCATTTTTTATGGTGTTCCCAACTGATTTTGACAGTTGTACTCGAAACACTTTTTTATCGTGATTTTCTTCTCCTAAAATCGAAACTTGTTGATAGAACGAATTGAATTCTTTTACCAAATCATACGTATAATTCGCAATCAACGCCGGACTATGATTTTCAGCCGCATTTTGAATTACTTCAGGGAATAATTGTATTTGTTTGATTAATTCTTTCTCTTTTTCATGTAATTCTAATCCTGAAATTGAAATTGAAGTATCAAAATCAGCTTTTCTTAAAATCGATTGAATACGAGCGTAAGTATATTGAATAAATGGTCCTGTATTTCCTGCAAAATCAACTGATTCTTCTGGATTGAACATCATTTGTTTTTTAGGATCAACTTTCAACATATAATATTTCAACGCACCTAAACCGATTGTTTTGAATAAAACCGCTTTCTCTTCTTCAGAATATCCATCTAATTTCCCTAATTCTTCCGAAATAGTTTGTGCAGTAGTCGTCATTTCTGCCATTAAATCATCTGCATCTACAACGGTTCCTTCACGCGATTTCATTTTTCCAGAAGGTAATTCTACCATTCCGTATGATAAATGATATAAGCTATCTGCCCAATCAAATCCTAACTTTTTCAAGATTAAGAACAATACTTTGAAATGGTAATCTTGCTCGTTTCCTACCGTATAAACCATTCCACCAACATCTGGAAAATCTTTCACACGTTGGATTGCGGTTCCAATATCTTGCGTCATATAAACCGCTGTTCCATCAGAACGAAGCACGATTTTTCTATCTAAACCATCAGCTGTTAAATCAATCCAAACCGAACCATCAGGATCTTTCTCAAAAATGCCTTTTTCTAAACCAAATTGCACTACTTCTTTTCCAAGTAAATAGGTGTTTGATTCATAATAATAGCTATCAAAATTTACGCCAAGATTTTTATAGGTTTGGGCAAAACCATCATACACCCATTGGTTCATGGTTTTCCAAAGTTCGATGACTTCTGGTTTTCCAGCTTCCCAATCTAAAAGCATTTGTTGTGCTTCTAAAATGGAAGGTGCTAGTTTTTTTGCTTCGTCTTCGGTTTTACCTTGAGCGATTAATTCTGAAATTTCTTTTTTGTATTGCTTGTCGAATTCTACATAGAAATTTCCAACCAATTTATCCCCTTTTAATCCTGTTGTTTCTGGCGTTTGTCCGTTTCCAAATTTTTGCCAAGCCAACATCGATTTACAGATATGAATTCCTCTATCGTTGATGATTTGCGTTTTGTATACTTTTTTTCCAGAAGCTTTTAAGATTTCAGCAACTGAATAACCCAATAAATTGTTTCTGATATGTCCTAAATGCAACGGTTTGTTCGTGTTTGGCGAAGAATATTCGACCATTACAGCCTTCTCGCCTTCTTTTGGAGTTACAAAACCAAACGTTTCGTT
The DNA here is from genome assembly GCF_002422095.1 of Flavobacterium sp. UBA6195. GTDB lineage: Bacteria > Bacteroidota > Bacteroidia > Flavobacteriales > Flavobacteriaceae > Flavobacterium. Next base: position 8,387 of record NZ_DITB01000006.1, on the reverse strand, counting down.
GTTTTTAATTGTATTGAAAAATTCCACATAAAAAGCATCCGAAATCACGATATTTAAAAATCCGCCTACTACATTGAACTTAGAAACTTCATTTACGTTCGCCACTAAGTAATTTCCAATCTGATTTCCGATTTCAACTGGGTTGCCTTTTAATGCTTTTACCAAAGGAAAAACTACCATAGTAATATCACCTTCGAACTCTTTCCTAGTGGCTTGAAATTCAACTTTTTCGATAGAAATATTGAACAATTCAAGAACCGCTTTTTGGATGTGTGTTGTTAATGTGTGATGTAATGTCATTTTACCTTATTTTTTTGAACGCGCAAAGGTAATAAATAGTAGTTAGCGATTGTTGATTAGTGATTAGTTTTTTTAAATTAAAAAAGCGTTCTTAAAATTTCAGAACGCTTTTTTAATTTTATTTTTAGCATAAGCATAAAGCTTACGGCTTATTGCATATAGCCTATTACCATCTAATAATCACACTTCCCCACGTAAAACCTGAACCAAAAGCAGCTAAAACCACTAAATCGCCTGATTTGATTTTACCTTGTTCCCAAGCTTCGGTTAAAGCAATTGGAATGGAAGCTGCGGTTGTGTTTCCATATTTTTGAATATTATTGAATACTTGATCATCCGTTAAACGGAATTTATGCTGAATGAACTGCGAAATTCTCAAATTTGCCTGATGTGGCACCAACAAATTAATATCAGAAACTTGTAAATTATTCGCTTGTAAACCTTCATTGATTACTTCACTGAAACGAACTACTGCATTTTTAAATACAAATTGTCCGTTCATGTAAGGATAATAACTCTCGTCATTTGGATCATTATCGGCAATGATATCGGTTACCCAACGTTTTCCCATTCCTGGCGCAACTAACGATAATTCTTCGGCATGTTGTCCTTCAGAATGTAAATGTGTTGATAAAATTCCTTTAGACAAATCTTCTTCTCTTGAAAGTACCGCTGCTCCTGCTCCATCACCAAAAATCACAGAAACACCTCTACCACGAGTTGTCATGTCTAAACCTGTTGAGTGTAGTTCAGAACCGATTACTAAAACATTTTTATACATTCCGGTTTTGATGTATTGATCCGCAATTGAAATCGCATACACAAATCCTGAACATTGATTACGAACATCTAAAGCGCCAACCGTTCTTAAACCTAAATCGCGTTGGACTAAAACTCCTGGACCAGGAAAATAATAATCAGGACTTAGGGTTGCAAAAATAACAAAATCGATATCTTCGTTTGCCACTCCAGAACGTTCGATAGCAATTTTGGCTGCTTTTACACCCATTGATGTGGTTGTATCTTCTCCTCTTATAATGTGACGACGTTCTTGAATTCCAGTTCTTTCCTGAATCCATTCGTCATTGGTATCCATTTTTTTTGCTAAATCATCATTGGTAACAATATTTTCAGGAACATAATACCCTAATCCTGATATTTTTGAATGGTACATATATTTCGAATTTTACATTTTGTTAAAACAAAAATACGAAATTAAAAATTTACATTCGGCAAAATTAAAAATTTGACATTATCTGTTTATCGCTTCAGAACATTTCTGACATCCTCGATTTTTAATCCTTGGTAGTCACAAAACTCTTCAATTGTAACACATTGATGTTTTTCTTTTTTGAGATTTTTTTTGATATTTGCTATAATGGTTCTGCAATATCTTTCACTTTTACCTGTAACCAACTGTATATCTTTTGTATACACGCACAACCTATTCATTTGCATTTATTAATTTTGTTTTATTTTTTAATAACAAATACCGTTTGCCTATTAAACAAAATAGACACGTATGCAGGGGTTACATCGGCTTTTAGTCGACTTTATGTAAGCTTTAAGTCGGCTTTATAATTTTGATAACGGAAGTAATTCTTTGATATTTTGCTTTCACAAAAATTTAACTCAACCCAATTAAAATTCCGCAAAAACTACTGCAAAAAAAGCACTTTTCGGCAAAAAACATCCTTTTGTTTCCTTTACGGAAGTGGCCCTATACTATGCCATACAACATTTGTGTTATTTGATTAACCTTTTAACCATAAAGGATATTCATTCACCATATAAATTTATGTATTATGGCAAAAGCATCAGGAATTATTAAAATTGAAGGTACAGTAGAAGACTTGACATTCTACAAAAAAGACGGTAAAAATTTTGTTCGAAAAAAAGGTGGTATTGCTAAAGAGCGTATAGCTAATGATGCAAATTTTGTGAGAACCAGAGAAAACAATAATGAATTTGCCCATAGCGGTAGCTCTGGAAAAGTTTTGCGTTTAGCAATGGGGTCTTTAGTATTTAAAGCCAAGGATAGTAAACTATCTAGCAGATTACTACAAACTATGTCGCGTATTAAAAATATGGATACTACTTCTGCAAGAGGGGAGCGAAATGTTGCAATTGGGATTTCAACTCCTGATGGAAAATTGCAATTGAAAGGTTTTGATTTCAATGCTAATGCCCCATTAAAAGGAGTGTTTTTTGCACCCTATACGCTAAACACTTCTACAGGAGAAATTGCAATAAGTAATTTTATTCCATTAGAACAATTAAATTATCCACAAGGCGCTACTCACATTAGTTTACAAAGTGCTGTGGTACATTTGGATTTTGCTACAACTGAATCTGAAATAGCTTATAGTCCTATTATTAACTTACCAATTGATTTAACAATGGCTTCACAAACCTTACTCCCTAGTAGTGTTCCATCAGGTAGTGGTGTTCAATTATTTCTTTTTATGATTTCTTTTTATCAAGAAGTTAATGCTGTTCAGTATTCTTTAAAAAATGAAGAATATAATGTGTTGAATATTTTGGAAGTTGTATAGTTCAATTTTTATTTGCTCTACAAATTTGAATTTTGTGGAGCAAATTTTAGTTTCAAAAAAACCATTCAATCTAATAAAAATTAAAGACTTACGCTTTTTTTATTAAATTATAAATATTTGTTTATTATTTAAAATAACTACAAACTGATAATTAATATGCATATTTTACCAAAACATTAAATTAATCTCAATATTTAAAACAAAGCTTTAGAGTTTTCTTAAAAACAAAACCTATTATTGTAGTTCTTGTACTACAATAAGAACATAAATTTGTACTACAAATTTTTTATGGAAGATTTCATAATATTGTAGTACAAAAACATTTATTTACTTTAAATAATATTTTATTTCTATGTAAGCTGGTAATACACAATTTAATTTTTAATTAATATTTTTTTATTAAATTTACAGAGATAGCCCCTACCTACTAATCTGGAATTTAAAATACGTGTATAATTTAAGAAAATTATTTTGATAAAAAATATTTTAAAACAACTTGATTTTAGAACACTAAACTTCAAGAATAGGAAGGCTGTTCATTTTGCTTTATTGGCAAGTATTATATTTTTACAACTTTTATTACTTGTAATTTTGTATAATGAAATTTTTAATGAATCAAAGTTAGACAATTTAGAAACGGAATTAGAAATATCTGATCAAGCGAAACATTTTAGTGACCTTACTAAAGGTGACTATATTGCTATACAATATAATTTACAAAATTACATTCAAACAAAAGACAATAAATATTTAGCCAATTATAACAAGGCACTAAACAATCTAAACAAAAACATTGATAGTTTAGCGAAGACATCCAACAATAGTGACTCGTTTTTATTATACTTAAAAAATACAGACTCTGATACTTTATCCATTAAACAATTAAATAAAGCAATTGACTCATTAATCAACGTTCAAATTTTACCAAGTCCACAATTAGAAAAAGACTTGCTAAAATTAAATCGCTTTAATTATGAAGATGTATTGAATAGCATTACTGTTGAATCGTATATGATGGTTGATAGTGTAGAACGAAAAGGGTTGTTTACAAGATTAGGTAATGCAATTACTGGAAAAGTTGATGTACAAAAAGAAAAGGTAAATGTAGTTGTAACCATGAAATATGGCAAAAAAGTAAGTACTGGAAATATTGAAGAACAATTAGCTAATGCTTTTAAAAACACCAATAATTACTATCAGAACGAATTTTTAAACTATAAAAATAATTTATCTGCTTTAAAAGGTAAAGATTCTGATTTTTTAAATCGAAATAATCAGCTTTTAGATTATAGTAGTTTATTGTTAGAAAAGTACAACAAAGCTTTAGCTTCATTTTCTAATGACACTAAACATAAATTTCAAGACCAATACAAAACCAATAAATTAATTCGAAATTATGCCGTAATTGGTTTAGTCCTATTTATGGTTATTATCTCTGGAATTCTTATTTTATTAACTCGTTTAGCATTTGACTATGAAAAACGATTGTTATTGGCGCAAGAAAAAATACAACAAAACTTAAGCTTTAAAAATAGAATTGTTGGAATGATTAGTCATGAAATTAGATCCCCTCTTAATATTTTATCTATTTATAGCAGAAACATCAGTAAACAAATTAAAGATGAAAGTTTACAAGAATCGTTAAAATCGATTCAATTCACCACAAATTCTTTATCGCTTTTAGCTAATCAAGTTTTAGACTATTCAAAAAATGAGAATAAGAAATTAGAATTGAATAAAAGTGAGTTTAAACTAAAAGATGAGCTAGATGAAATATTGAAATCACTAGCCAGCTTTGTTGAGAATAATAACAATAAACTTGAAATAAAAAATACAATTACAGAGAACTTTCAAATACATTCAGATGTAGTTAAAATCCATCAACTTTTTTATAACATTGTTGGAAACGCTAATAAATTTACTAAAAAAGGCATTATTAAAGTTGACTTAAAAACTGAAAAAACTATAAATAACCGACTCAACCTATCAATCGAAATTAAAGACAATGGCATTGGCATTAATGAAGAAGATTTACAACATATTTTTGAAAGTTATTATCAAGGAGAAATTTCTGCCAATGTAAAAAATCTTGGTGCAGGCTTAGGACTCAATTTATGTAAAGAACTAATAGAATTATTTGATGGAAAAATTAATGTAACAAGCAAAAAAAATGTAGGTACTACAGTACAATTTAACCTTTTATTAGACCAATCGTAAAATTAATTAACACCCTTTCGATCTACATGAATACAACAAAAAAATATAATTTCATATCAGCAGATGACCACAGTATAGTTACACAAGGCATGTCATTTATTTTAAAAGATTTATACAAAGATGCAACAGTATACCAAATTGAAAGTTTTTCTGAAATAATAAAAGTTTTAAATATAACAACTATTGATCTTCTTATCTTAGATATTAACTTTCCAGATGGAAGTAGTTTAAACTTATTACCTACCTTGAAAAAAATACAACCTGATTTAAAAATTTTGATTTTTTCGGGTTATGATGAAGACATATATGCTGTAAGATATTTAAGTGCTGGAGCCAATGGCTATTTAAAAAAATTAAGTTCAGAAGAAGAAATAAAACATGCCATTAAAACTGTAATGACATCTGGAAAGTATACCAGTAAAAATATTCAGGATAAAATAATGGATAGTTATATTTTAAAAAAACCATCCAATCCATTAGAACAATTATCTAACAGAGAAATTGAAATTGCGAAATTTTTAGTAGAAGGGAAAAGTAACATTGACATTTGCAAATCATTGAGTATTAAAAAAACCACTGTTAGCACCTATAAAAACAGGATTTTTGAAAAATTATCAATCGATACGCTATCTGGCTTAATTCAAATTTTTCAACTTTATTACACCAAAGAAAAAGAATAAAATAAAATTTATTTAAAATGTAAAAACACGCTTTGTTGCGTGTTTTTTTTTGCGTAGAACTTGTGCTACATTTTTTAAGAAAAATGTACTACAAATAACAATTAATCAATACTTTACATTTGTACCATTATCAAAGTAAAAGTAAAATGGTACTACCTCACCAAAATAAATTTATAAATACTTGTACCTTTAATACACTGACATTATGTGTTGGTTTATTAAAAATGTATATAACATTATTACATAGTTTATTTTTTAGTATTTACACTTTTTTAATTACCCCAAACCTACAAAAGAACCCCACCTACTTATTCTACGATTTATACTATTTGTTATTAATAAGTAAAAATCGCGCCATTTAATTTCACTCATATTTATTAAACAAAAATCAGCGCTCGGCTTTGCGCTTAAAAATTAGCCGCCAAAATTAAACAGTTAATTAAATTTCTAACTCTAATTATTTATTATGAAAAACAATTATTTTTTGCAATGGACGCAAAGACTGTTCTTCTTACTAATCATAATTACTGGCTTAAACACAAATGCCCAGTCGTTTTTGATTACGTTTCCTGATCATGCTACAGCGCCTACGCAGAACCCAAGAAACCTATCGGTTTGCAATGGTACATCAACCCTTAAAGTAAGGTTAGATGTAGCTGCTGTTTCAACTTCGGATGCAAGTGTAACCGTACAATTACCAGCTGGTGTAGAATACATCGCTGGTACAATTACAAAAACTGGTGGAACAGCAGCTCTTACTATTACAGACAATGGCGGTGGTGCAAATGCGCCAAATCAGGTGAATGGGTTTAACTTTAAAACTACTGCCTTATGAAGAAATTTTATTTAATACTTTTAAGCTTTCTCTTTTTTGCAGCACATTCTAGTTTTGCGCTGTTGTCAGTAACGGCTGTAAACGAAACTTGTACTAACAATGGTTTGTTAAATTGGACTAATCCTACAATTCCTCCGGGAGCATCAGTTGTATATTCAATATACAAAGCGCCTAATTATAAAACGGCAATTCTTTCTCAATCTACTATTACTAATGTTTCATGTGATAATAACGGAACATTCGAAGATGCTACTGATGATTTTATGATGTTCCAATTAAATCCTGTCGCAACTTCTGACTATAGCGTTACGGCAACTTTTGGAGGTAATCCGGTTACAATCACAACCATGGATAACGCACCAGCAACTAATGTTTTTGGTGGTGTGCCAACGTATTTCAAAATTCCAAATGGTTCATTGGGTGCTGGTGATTTTACAATTACTATCACATCAACTACTGGTACACCAGAAACGTTAACAGTAACAGTAACAGTAGCTGCGCCAACAATTGATGCCGTAAACGGAACACAAAGCGTATCTGCAGGAACAACAGGAACAACATCCGTTTTAGCGAATGATACTTACAACGGAGGTGCTGCAGGTTCTGCAACATTGGCGAATGTGAACTTAACGCAAACTGCAACAACCATCGCAGGTGTTACTTTGAACACAACAACGGGAATGATTACCGTAGCAGCTGGAACGCCGGCTGGAACTTACGAAGTAACTTATCAGATTTGTGATAAAATAAACCCTGGTGTTTGCGACACTGCTACAGAAACGGTGACGGTTTCTAATCTTTTAGATTCAGATGGAGACAGTATTCCAGATTCTACAGATTTAGATGATGACAATGATGGAATTTTAGATACAAATGAAGGAATTTGCAATATTTCTTCTACAAGTTCTATTGACGGATTCGACTCTCCTGTTGTTCCAAATATAAATGGTAATAACATTCGAAATACTAATCCTTACAATGGCTGGAGAACTGAAACTGGAGGAGCAAATGATTTTAATGTCATCAGAGTAAACGGAGCTGGATATGCTAGTGGACCAGATAATGCACAATCGGGCAACCAATATATTGATATTACCGGAACAAGTGCATATGTGTATAAAAATATTACACTTACTTCTCCTGCAGTATTTTCTGGTTCAGCTTGGTTTGCAAACAGAGAATCTTCTAGAAGAGGTTATGCACCATGGTCTACCAAAATAGAAATTAGAAACGAAACAACGGGGATAACTGTTGCACAAGGAAACACTATCAACTTCACATCTAGTATTTCGGATGAAATTTGGAACAATAGCTCTATTAATTCAGTTGCTTTGCCAGCAGGAACTTATAGAATAAGAATGTTTGTAGGAGATTTTGGACACCTAGACTCAATTTCATATTGTTTCTCTAAAGATACTGACGGAGATGGAACACCAGACCATTTAGACTTAGATTCTGATAATGATGGTTGTGGCGATGCCAATGAGGCCTATAATACAATAACAGCGGAAGGCACAGATGGTAATATGTATTATGGTAATGGGAATCCTCCTGCTACAAATCCTGATGGAACTGTTTCCGCAGCAAGTTATCCAGGAATAAATACTGCTGTGATTACTGCTACTCAATCAAGTATTGTTACACAACCCATAAATATAACTCAAGAAGTTGGTCTTAATGCCGTCTTTACTGTAGATGCTGACGCAATCAGTACAACTACTTTTACATCTGGAACTCCAAACTTTGCAATTCCACCTGCAACAGATTCTTCGGCGAGTTTAATTTACCAATGGCAAGAAA
>NZ_DITB01000126.1 GCF_002422095.1 Flavobacterium sp. UBA6195 | reverse complement strand
CTTTGGTTCCTGCAATGCTTCTAAATTCGGTAGTTCGGGCAACGGATTGAATTTCTTTAATAATTGTTGTGTCTTTCTTTTTATCGTAAAATCCGTAACGTCCTTTGTCCATTCCCATCCATACTTTTTCTTCGTCGACCAAAATAGCTCTACAACTCAATTTCGTTTCGAGAATAACTTCCGCTTTGATTTTTTTGTTTTGAGCGAATAGAGAAATACTTGTAAAAAATATAAATACAATTAATTTTTTCATGAGAATTGGTTTATGTATCAAATATAATGGAAATGATTTCAAACAAAAAAATATTTTTTTTTAAATCATTAATAATCAATAACTTAATATTAAATAAAAACTTTGGCACAGTAATTGGTTATTTAATAATAGAAATAAGAATCCTAAAAGCGAATATATTATGAAAACGAAATTGATACATCTGAGCTTACTGGCATCATTGACGATAGGTTCTCTTTTTGCTCAAGAAAAAACTACGGTTACAGCAAAAAATTCGGATATCAGCGACAACTTAGATTTAAGAGCGGTTGCGACTGTTTTTGGTGATGCAAAAGATTTGGAAGATTTTGAGAGAAGATTAAATGATCCTAAAACTCAAATCTCTAACTTAGATTTGAATAACGATAATTATGTCGATTATTTAAGAGTTATTGAAACGGTTGAAGGAAACGTGCATTTAGTTGTGGTTCAAGCAGTTTTAGAAAAAGATGTTTTTCAAGATGTGGCAACCATTGAAGTAGAACGAGACCGAAACAATCGAGTACAAGTACAAGTTGTGGGTGACGTTTACATGTATGGTGCTAATTATATTTACGAACCTGTTTATGTGCATACTCCGGTGATTTACACTACTTTTTGGGTAAGCAATTATCGTCCGTATTATTCATCTTGGTATTGGGGTTATTATCCAAGTTATTACTACTATTGGAATCCATTCCCAATTTTTAGATACAGAAATCACATTCATGTTCATATTAACTTTGGTCACAGTTATCATTATGTAACACACAGAAGATGTGCTGCCGTTTATAACAACTATTATGGAAGAAGAGGAAATGGTTATGAAAGAAGATATCCAAATCGTTCCTTCGCTCACCGAAATGCAGGATATTCAAACCGTTATGAATTAGATTCAAGAAGAAATATCAGTTCACCACGTAATAGAAGTGAAATAACTTCAAACTCACCAAGAGGAAATCGTGAAACGAGAGCAATTGAAGGAAGTTCACCAAGAACTAGACCTGAAACTTCTTCTCCAAGAAACAACGGAACTAGAGAAAATTCTGGAACTCGAGTTACCACAGAAAGCAGAGGAAATTCTCCAAGAGTTTCAAATGAAAACAGAGGAAATTCTCCAAGAGTAACTACGGAAAATAGAGGTCGAAATGAAGGTCCAAGATCAAATGGCGGAAGAGAGTTTTCAGAAAACAGAAACAAATCTCCAAGAGATAGAGGAACTGTTTCAAGCTCAGGAAACAGAGGAAATTCGGAATACAAAGGAGGTTCTTCAAGAGGTAATTCACAACCAAGAAATAGTGCTCCAAGAGGTAACTCTAACTCAAGAGGTTCCGAAGGAAGAGGAAACGGAAGAGGATAAATATTAAAGCTGTCAAATTTGGCAGCTTTTTTTATTTTTATTCGTATCTTTGCAGGCTGATTTAAAATAAATAATGAGATTACACAGAAATTTAGTGTTCACAACAATCGATTCGCTAATGGCGATTTTTAACGAAGGTGAATACGCTGATAAAGTGGTTGCTAGAGCACTTAAAAAAGACAAACGTTGGGGAAGTCACGATAGGAAATTCGTAGCCGAAACCATTTACGAAATCGTAAGATGGAAACGTTTATATACTGAAATTGCAGAAGTTAAAGAACCTTTTGATCGAGATAAAATTTGGAGAATATTTGCGGTTTGGGCAGTATTAAGAGGTTATAACCTTCCCGATTGGAAATATTTTGAAGATACACCGGTTAGAAGAATCAAAGGAAGATTTGACGAACTATCTAAGATAAGAAAGTACAGAGAATCAATTCCTGATTGGATGGATGAATTAGGAGTTAAAGAATTAGGTGAGGAAACTTGGACTAAAGAATTAGCAGCTCAAAACGAACAAGCAAAAGTAATTTTAAGAGTAAATAAACTTAAAACTACCAAAGAAAAATTAAGAGCCATCTTAATGGATTTGAATATTGAAACCGAGTTTCACAAAGATTATCCAGATGCATTAATTTTAACCGAAAGAGCTAATGTTTTTTTAACAGATGCTTTTAAAGATGGTTTGTTTGAAGTGCAAGACGCTTCTTCTCAATTAGTAGCTTATTTCTTAGATGTTAAGCCTGGAATGCGTGTTGTGGATACTTGTGCTGGTGCTGGTGGAAAAACCTTGCATTTGGCTTCTTTAATGGAAAATAAAGGGCAATTAATTGCTATGGATTTATATGAAAGTAAATTAAAGCAATTAAAAATTCGTGCTAAAAGAAACGGCGCTTTCAACATTGAACCAAGAGTTATTGAAAGTACTAAAACGATAAAAAAATTACACGAAAAAGCCGATAGAGTTTTAATCGATGCACCTTGTAGTGGATTAGGCGTTTTAAAAAGAAACCCTGATAGCAAATGGAAATTACAACCTGAATTTATTGATAACATTCGAAAAGTTCAGGCAGAAGTATTAGAAAATTATTCAAAAATTGTAAAACCGGGTGGAAAATTAGTTTATGCTACTTGTTCGGTATTACCTTCAGAAAATCAAGAACAAATTAAGCATTTCTTAAGCACTGAGATTGGAAAAGAGTTTACTTTTGTCAAAGATCAAAAAGTCTTAGCAAGTGAAAGCGGTTTCGATGGGTTTTATATGGCATTATTAGAAAGAAAGAAAAAATAAATAGATATGAAAAAAAATTACTTACTAACCCTATTATTGTGTTCCGCTGTCGGATTTGCACAAATTCCTACTGGATATTATAATACCGCAACTGGAACCGGTTTAACCTTAAAAACAAATCTAAAAAAAATTATTGATAATGTAAGCGATGGAATTCCTTCAGAGCACTTACATTCAGATCAAGGTTATGCTGCGTTATGGACACTTTATACTCATACTGCATTTAGAGATAATTATTATGAAAATGATGGTAGTTTATTAGATATGTATTCTGAAAATCCTTCTGGAGCTGATTCTTACAACTATACAACAACTTCTCAACAATGTGGGTCATATAGTGGAGAGGGTGATTGTTATAACAGAGAACATTTAATTCCTCAATCCTACTTCGATGGATATGCTACTAACCCAATGAAAAATGACCCATTTTTTGTAGTTCCATCAGATGGAAAAGTAAATGGGGACAGGAATAATTTACCTTTTGGAAAAGTTGGTACGGCAACATATACTTCTCAAAATGGTTCTAAAAGAGGAAATGGTATAAATTCTGGATATGCTTTAGGGTATTCTGGTGTTGTATTTGAACCTATTGACGAATTTAAAGGTGATATAGCACGAGCATTTTTCTATTTTGCTACACGATATGAAGATAATATGGATGAGTTTTATAGTACAGCAAATGCTGCTACATGTGAAGCTAAAAATATGTTTGATGGTTCAACTGGACGTGCATTTACAAATCCTTTTTTAGATATTTTATATAAATGGCATACTGATGATCCGGTAAGTGCTAAAGAAATAGCTATTAATAACGATATTTATTACAATCATCAAAGTAATAGAAACCCATATATTGATCATCCTGAGTATGTTGGTTTAGTTTGGAATAGTTTTTTGTCTAACCCATCGTTTGCATTTGAAAATTCAATTTCAATTTACCCAAATCCAGCTGTAAACAACGAAGTTACAATTTCATCTGAAACGGAATTAAAATCAATTGTTTTATACAATATTAACGGACAAATCATCCAAGAAATTAAAAATCCTACACGTGTTGATAATTCATATAAAGTAAATAATTTACCTAGTGGATTTTATTTAGTTCAAATGGCTTCTGAAAATGCTATTGCAACTAAGAAACTTATTGTAAATTAAGATTTCAAATCATAATATTATAAAAGCCTCATCATTTATTTGATGAGGCTTTTTTTATAAAATTAAAAGAGTGATAAAGTATAAAACTCCATCACTCTTTTACCCTATTAACTAAAATATTTAATGACAATTGGCTTCCGATTGTACAAATAAACTCATATTACTTGGAGATAAATATGGAATATCCAATCCTAAGCCTCTTATAATAAATAACATTCCTATAATTACCGCAACTAACGGTATTGCTTTTTGAATGGTTCCTCTAAATGAGAATGAAAGTAAATTAGAAACATATACAACAGCAGCAAGCATTGGTATCGTTCCAATTCCAAATAAAATCATATAAAGTACACTTAATGAAATACTTTGCATGGCAATAGCTCCAAAAAGTGCTACATACACCATTCCGCAAGGTAAAAAACCATTCAATAATCCAATTGTGAATAACGATTTGTAGCTTTTGTTTTTAAACTGTTGCCCTAAACTTGATTTTACTTTCGTAATGAGACGATAAACTGGTTTTGAAAAATTATATTTAGCAAATACTTTTTCAGGAATTAATGCTACTAAAATCATTAAAATCCCAACGATTATGGAAAGTTGTTGTTGCATTCCGGCTAAATAGAAACTTCTTCCTAAAAGCCCAAAAATTAAACCTAAAGTTCCATAAGCCGTTAATTTACCTATATGATACGTGATGATTTGAGTTACTTTTTTAGCTTCATTATTTCTGTCAACAGGCAACATCATAGCAATTGGACCGCACATTCCTACACAGTGAAAACTACTAATTAAACCAAATATAAAAGCTGAATACAACATCAATTATTAATTTCAAATTCAAAAAAAAGAAATTATTCTATTCTAAACGAATCTTTGTTCAAATATTTCACACCATCGTATTCCCAATCGATAGAAATGTCCCAAAGACCGCCAGCCAAATTACTTTTAGGTATGAGCAAATGTGGACTAGATAGTGAAATCGGAATTTCAAAATCTAATTTCTGACTAGACGGTCTGTATAAGGACACTTTTCCAATTATTTTTGAATAATCGAAATCGGCTGGGAATTGAATTTTCACTCCATCGGCAGTTTTTTCGATTGTTACTTTATTTGTTAATGCATTCGCATTCTCTTGTTTTTCTATGTCACCTTGAACCGTTGCTTCTTTTTTATAATAATCTTCTACTACTAATTCATGATCATATTTATCATTAGACTGTACTTTAAATACATAGGATAAAATGAATGTCATAAAAAGTGCAAAAGCAATAACGATTCCGGTTCCCCAATTAAATTTCATAGCTATATTTTTTTAATTAAAGTTTCTTGGTCCTTGGAAATTGGTTGCTGTTTCTTCAATCATCTTATCTCCATTATATAATTCTAATTTTAAATGTACCTTTTCTTCTTTTAGCAAACTTTCTGGAATATCAATGTAAATTGTTCCACTTGCTAAACCTTGTTTTGGTACTTTTATAACTGGACTTCCCACTAATTTTATTTCTCCTTTATAATTAACAATCTTAACAGTAACATTATCAAATTCTTGTTCTGTTTTATTGACAATTTTATACGTGTAGAAATTACGAATGTTTTCTCCATTGTGTTGAAACAATTGCCCTGACATTGGTAAGAAATTAGCTTCTACATCATTTCGTAAAAACAACATTCCAATTAAAACGCCAACTAACAAAGTTAAAACGCCAATGTAACCTTTCATTCGAAGTGTTAACTTAAATTTTTCTTTCTTGACGATTTCGTCTTCGCTGGCATAGCGGATTAATCCTTTTGGTAATCCCACTTTTTCCATAACGGTATCACATTCATCAATACAAGCGGTACAGTTAATACATTCTAACTGAGTACCATTACGAATGTCAATTCCAGTTGGACAAACTACCACACATTGGTTACAATCGATACAATCTCCATGACCAAGTGCAGTTCTATCTTCACCATTTCTCCATTTTTTTCTTCCGTTTGTACCTTCTCCTCTAACATGATCATAAGATACATTTATTGATTTATTATCCAATAAAACTCCTTGCATTCTTCCGTAAGGACAAGCAATAATACAAACTTGTTCTCTAAACCAAGCAAATACAAAATAGAATACGCCAGTAAAAATTAATAAGGCAATTAATGTACTTAAATTATTTGCTGGTCCTTCAGTGATCATTTTGATAAGTTCATCGCTACTAATCAAATACGCTAAAAAAACGTTAGCAATGAAGAATGAAAAAATAAAAAAGATAGTCCATTTTGTAACTCTTTTTCTTATTTTTTCAGCATCCCATTTTTGTCTTTCTAATCGCATTTGAGCCCCTCTGTCTCCATCAATCCAATATTCGATACGTCTGAAAACCATTTCCATAAAAATAGTTTGCGGACAAAACCAACCACAAAAAATACGTCCAAAAGCCACTGTAAACAAAGTCAATCCAACTACTCCAACAATCATTGAAATAACAAACAAATGAAAATCTTGAGGCCAAAATGCAAATCCGAAAATACTGAAACGTCTTTCCAGTACATTAAACATCAAAAATTGATTTCCATGAATTTTAATAAAAGGAGAAGCTATTAAAAAAACCAAAAGAAAATAACTCAATAACTTTCTTTTATCGTAAAAAGGGCCAGAAGGTTTTTTAGGATAAATAAAATTTCTTTTCCCTTCCGCATTGATGGTAGCTATGGTATCTCTAAAACTTTCGTCAGGTAAATTTGACATAATAATGCAATTTTTAGTTTAAAAAAGGTTTTGAGAATTTCCCAAAACCTTTTTTACTATTTTTATTTTCCTGCAGGAGCTTCTACTTTAGTAGAATCTACTGCTACTGCTGGTGTCGCTTCAGCTGTTTCAACCCATATTTCGCCTTCAGCTGGTTTTCCTCCTGGAGGATTAGAACCTTGTAAACTTAAAACATAACTTGCTACACTTTGAATGTCTTTAGAAGATAAATTAGCTTTCCAAGCCACCATTGAAGGGTTGTTTTTACTTCCTTCAGAAATTAACTTGAAGACATTTTTAATTCCTCCTCCATTAATCCAATGTTTGTCAGTTAAGTTAGGTCCAACTAAACCTCCACCATCAACTTTGTGACATGCAGCACAAGCGTTTGTGAAAATTTCTTTTCCTTTGGCTAAACTTGTAGCATCTGTTAAAACTACTACTGTTTCATAACTTACTTCTTCTGCAGCATCTTTAGGTAGTTTAGATTTTTCTAACTCCGCTAATTCTACTTCTTTATTAAACTCTTCCGCTTGTGTGTAATCTCCTATTATATGGAATCTAACTAAATATACAGCTGCAAAAATAATAGTACCATAGAACAAATATACCCACCATGGTGGTAAAACATTATCTAACTCTTTGATACCATCATAATCGTGGTCTAACATAATATCTTCTTCTCGCTCAATTTCTTTAGAACTTGTAAGTTTGCTAACTATATTTTGATACCATTTGCTTTCTGTAAAAGAAACAGATTGTGCTTCTGCTAATTGTTTCTTTTGCTCATCAGTTAATAAATGATAAGTAACTTTATCAACTGCATCAATTACGATCTCGATCGCAATTAATAAAAATAGGAACACTCCTAAAAATAAAGCTACCATAGGAAACTTAATAAATGCTGGCCTGTCTCCTGAATCGATAAAATATTCCAAAGCTGCAAATACTACTGCAAACAGTAATGGAACTCTTACGTATGATGGAATTAATTTTTTCATTTGTTGAAAATTTTGATGTTATGAGAACCTGAACAACCATGAAACTACCCAAAAATTATAAAAACATCATGGTTGTTTCAGTTTCTCTCTATTTATAATTATGACTATTCGTCGTTTAAAGGCATTTCACTTATTTCTTTGATTTTTTCTTTGCTGTAAGTAAATGCCCAAACCGTGAACAAAACAAACGCTGTAAAGAAAATAGTCAACGAAATGATTGGATAAATTTCTACTCCCGTTATGGTTTCTAAATTATGTTTAATGAACTTTAGCATAACTTTTATTTTTTAACTTGAGTATCAGTACCTAATCTTTGTAAGTAAGCAATAAGTGCTACAATCTCTCTGTTTTTCAACGGAGCTGCTGTTTCGTTTCCAAATGATTTCTTAATTTCTGGATTTGCTAATAAATTAGTTTCAATTTTAGTAGCTTGTGCTTCCATATTTTTAAGAGCATTGTTAATATCTGCATCAGAATAAGGAACTCCTAAAGTTACCATGGTTCTCATTTTGTCTTGAATAGTTGAATTATCTAATTCATTTTTAATTAACCATTGGTATCTTGGCATAATTGATTTTTCATTTAATCCTTGAGGATCGTACATATGGTTAAAATGCCATACATCATCTCTACCTCCATTAAATGGTTTTCCTTTAACACCTTCACGAGCTAAATCTGGACCAGTACGTTTAGAACCCCATAAGAATGGATGATCGTAAACAAATTCTCCTGCTTTAGAATAGTCTCCATAACGCTCTACTTCTGAACGGAATGGACG
>NZ_DITB01000018.1 GCF_002422095.1 Flavobacterium sp. UBA6195 | reverse complement strand
TCTATTTCTGTCAAAATTTAATATTTATTTAGGCATCTAAATTACTAAAAAATATTTTCTCTTTGTATCTTTACGATTCTATGACCAAAATTATGAATTTATTTATCAGCAAAAATCAGATTCCGCCCGACGAAATTCTTAAAAAATACTTTAACGAATTGCAATTATGGCGCAACGAAGAAAACGAAATTGATATTTTAGTTCAATTGGTTAACGCTATTCGTCCAAGAAATCCAAAAAAACCAGAACAAATAAGTCTTTTTCCTATTATCGAGTTTTTTACAAATAACAATGAGGAACGAATCAACTTTGTAGCGTATTTGCAAACGGTTTTACAGAGCAAAAATTTCGACGCCATTTTAACTGATGCCGGAATTCTTCAGGATACGGATTTCTTTTACGAAGTTAAAAAGCGTTTTTTTGCTAAAATTCTACCCTATCAAGCGCCAAAAGATACCTTACAATATGTTTTAAATCAGGTTTTTTATGTGGATTCTGATCCAGTTTGGATTAATAAAATTCCAAAATCTGAGTTAGAAATTCTTTTTGAATTGTTTCAATTTGAGACGATTTATGAAAACGTTGCGGTCAATTCGCCTTTGTATGAAGTGATGCAAGCCATCAATTTGCTTTCGCAAAGAACCAGCGGGAAAGCCCTAGAATCTGACGTAATGAAAATGGTGCCTGAATATGCCGGTTTGGAAAGTCCGTTTGCTGCTTTTGAGAAAGAATTGTATGCTATAGAAAATACCATTCGAAATAAAGAATCGGAATTTTACACCACTTCATCTGACATCAATTACAAGCAGTTGCTGGTGTTGTATAAACAATGTAACGAATTTGTTGAGAAAGCCTTTCAAAACTCTTCTAAATACGGAATTTCACTGCGTGTGAACCAAAACTTGTTGCGCATCAAACAACAATTGTATCGTGTTGGCGTTTTGATGCCACTTTTGGTAGTCGATAAACCCGAGGATAAAAAAGCAAAATCAATTGAATTAGCAATAAAACTCATCAAATACAATTGTTTAAAAACCAACGTTAGAAAATTATTCAACGAAAGTACGCAGTTGTTGTCGTACGAAATCACGCAACATACTGCAAAAACAGGTGAACATTACATAACCGAATCCAAAACGGAGTATTTCAAAATGTTGTATGCCGCTTTGGGTGGCGGATTGATTGTGGGTTTTTTGTGTATCATTAAAATCATGCTCTCCAAAGCTGATAGCAGTTACTTTGGTCAGGCATTTTTGTACAGTATGAATTATTCGTTTGGATTCATTGCGATTTACGTTTTAGGATTTACATTAGCCACCAAACAGCCCGCCATGACAGCAGCTGCATTAATTAACGCTTTGGAAGACGGATTGAAAAAGCAAGCCAATGGTGATGGAGAAAAACACAAAAGTTTCGCTATTTTATTCGCCCGATTGTTCCGTTCGCAGTTTATTGCCTTTGTGGGAAATGTTGTGATGGCTTTTCCGGTTGCGCTTTTAGGAATTTGGCTAATCGATTTAGCATTCGATTACAATATTGCCGAAACCAAATGGGAGAAATTAGTTACCGATTTAAGTCCAATACATTCCATGGCGATTTTTCATGCGGCAATCGCTGGATTTTTCTTGTTCTTGTCGGGAATTATTTCAGGAAGTATTGCGAATCGTGATAAGCATTTTGATGTCTATTACCGAATTAAAGAACATCCGCTGTTAAAATTGAATTTCGGAAAAGCGAAAGCCGAAAAAATTTCAAAATGGTACGAACGCTATTGGGCAGGAATTATTTCCAATTTTTGGTTCGGAGTTTTCTTAGGAAGTACGGCTTCTGTTGGATTATTTTTAGGGTTAAATTTAGACATTCGACACATTACATTTGCTAGCGGAAACTTAGCTTTAGCTATTTACGGTGCCGATTATATGGTAGATAATGTGATGTTATTTTGGGGTATTTTAGGCATCGGAATTATTGGTTTTGTGAACTTTTTAGTGAGTTTTGGTTTGTCGCTTGGATTGGCGTTTCGTTCGCGCAATATTCCGTTGGCGGAGTTACGCCCAATTATCACTTCAATAAAGCAACATTTCTTTAGAAAACCGATGAGTTTCTTTTTTCCTACCGAATAATTTATGAGCGAACACTACCGAAAAATAATTCATGTGGACATGGATGCGTTTTATGCATCGGTAGAGCAAATGGATAATCCAGAGTTGAAAGGAAAACCTTTGGCGGTTGGCGGAAGCGAAGTTCGTGGTGTGGTTTCAGCAGCAAGTTATGAAGCAAGAAAATTTGGTGTTCGAAGTGCGATTAGCGGAATCCAAGCGAAGAAATTGTGTCCCGATTTAATTTTTGTGCGACCAAGATTTGACCGCTATAAAGAAATTTCGAAGAAAATCAGAAAGATATTCCATGATTACACCGATTTAGTCGAACCGTTATCACTCGATGAAGCCTATTTAGATGTTACCGAAAACAAAAAAGGCAATCCCAGCGCGACATTAATTGCTCAAGAAATCAGAAAGCGCATTTTTGAAGAAGTGGGATTAACGGCTTCGGCAGGAATTTCAGTAAATAAATTCGTAGCCAAAATTGCTTCCGATTACAACAAGCCTAACGGACAAAAAACGGTAAATCCAGATGAGGTAGAAGCGTTTTTAGAAAAATTAGATATTAAAAAATTCTATGGTGTTGGAAAAGTAACGGCTGAAAAAATGTATCAACTAGGTATTTTCACAGGTTACGATTTAAAACAAAAATCGTTGGAATATTTAGAGAAACATTTTGGTAATAGCGGTTTTCATTATTACCAAATTTGTCGTGGCATTCACAACAGCGCGGTAAAACCGAATCGTAAAATAAAATCTGTTGGAGCGGAACGTACTTTTGGAGAAAATTTATCTTCCGAAATTTTCGTGGAAGAACGTTTGCAAAGCATTGCCAAAGAATTAGAAAAACGCCTACAAAAAAGCAAAATCTCAGGTAAAACCATCACACTAAAAATAAAATATTCCGATTTTACCTTACAAACCCGAAGCAAAACCTTACCTTATTTTGTAAGCGATAAAAACATCATTTTAGACGTTGCCAAAGATTTATTGTATCAAGAACGCCTAAGAAACTCCGTGCGATTACTAGGAATTTCTATCCACAACCTAAACAACGAAGAAAAAACGAAAACAGAGCTGCCGCAAAAAAGTGTTTCAGTGCAACTGAAGTTTGAGTTTTAAGAACTTAAACAAGCGTTAAAGTTGTCTTTTCTAACATGTTGATTCATTTTTATTTATAGTTTTAACCCAAATTACAAGGGTATGGAGTTTAAAGTTTACGATGCTGCGTTTGCAAAACA
This sequence comes from Flavobacterium sp. UBA6195, assembly GCF_002422095.1. Taxonomy (GTDB): domain Bacteria; phylum Bacteroidota; class Bacteroidia; order Flavobacteriales; family Flavobacteriaceae; genus Flavobacterium. The sequence goes on along the minus strand of NZ_DITB01000018.1, from coordinate 12,438 downwards.
GTATGAAAATGGTGCTATAAAAGCAATGCCGTTAGTGTCTTGGGATATTTATTCTCAGTATTTGTTGCAAACGAATGTGTTGCTTCATGATGTGAATTCATTACATCAAATTGCTAACAAAAATCAATGGAAATCGGTTTGGGATTACAAAGAAAGTTTACAAGATGAAACCGTTATTGTGGTAACGGATGCGCAATTAAAAATTGTTTTCGCTAGCAAAAACATAAAAAAAATGAACGGTTACGAAGCACAAGAAGTCATTGGAAACTCACCAAAAATGTTTCAAGGTCCAAAAACAGATTCCAATATCAGTTTCGAAATCAGACAAGCCATTCTAAACAAAGTACCTTTTGAGAAAAACGTAATCAATTATTGCAAAGATGGTTCGTTATACAAATGCCACATCAAAGGGTTTCCTGTTTTTAACGATAAAGGAGAAGTAACTAATTTTATCGCGTTTGAAAAAATAGCGGCTTAAAACGAAAATATACAACAAACAAAAAGGAGTGCTAGTAATTTAGTACTCCTTTTTTTATAATTATAAAGCAAAGCTTATTCTATTTCAGAAACACGCATCGTGTTTACCATTCCTTTTGCTACGATAGGCATTGCGGCTAAGTTGACCACCATATCACCTTTTTTCACGTATTTCTTTTCTTTACAAATCGTGTTGATATCGTCGATGGTGTCGTCTGTACTTACTAATTTGTCGTAGAAATACGCTCTAACACCCCACAATAAGTTCAATTGTGTTAAAATACGTTTGTTAGACGTAAATACCAAAATATGCGATTTTGGTCTCCATGCCGAAATTTGGAATGCCGTATAACCCGAGTTGGTTAACGTAGTAATCGCTTTCGCATTAATGGTATCCGCCATTTGTGAAGCGTGGTAACAAATCGATTTGGTAATGTAACGTTGGTTTTTTACTTGTGGTTGCGATAACGGCACTTTAATTAATGGCGAATCTTCCACACTTTCAATAATACGTGTCATTGTTTCAATAACTTCCACAGGATAATTTCCTACTGAAGTTTCTCCAGATAACATCACAGCATCAGCTCCGTCCATTACTGAGTTTGCTACGTCGTTTACTTCGGCACGTGTTGGGGTTAATGACGTAATCATCGTTTCCATCATTTGTGTTGCCACGATTACTGGAATACGAGCCGTTTTTGCTCTGTGAATCAATTTTTTCTGAATCAATGGCACTTCTTCTGCAGGAACCTCCACACCTAAATCACCACGAGCTACCATCAAACCATCACAAAACGCAACGATTTTATCAATGTTTTCAACCGCTTCTGGTTTTTCAATTTTAGCAATAATTGGAATTTTATGATCGGAATGTTCCGCAATTAAATCTTGTAAATCTTCTAAATCTTTTGGCGTTCTCACAAACGATAATGCAATCCAATCTACTTTGTTTTCGATAGCGAATTTAGCATCGCGAATGTCTTTTTCTGTTAAAGCAGGAAGCGAAACTTTTGTATTTGGTAAATTCACCCCTTTTTTCGATTTCAAAGGACCACCTTGTACCACCACCGCTTCAACTTCCGTGTTTTTATCGGTTTTAGTTACTTCGAAAATTAATTTTCCGTCGTCTAATAAGATTCGTTCTCCAGGATTTACGTCTTTTGGAAATTCTTTGTAGTTCATGTAAACACGCTCTGCCGTTCCTAAGATATCTTCTGCAGTAGTAAAGGTAATTTTATCGCCTTTGCTTACTACTACGTCTTCTTTCATTACGCCTACACGTAATTTCGGACCTTGTAAATCGGCTAAGATGGAAGTAGTGTAACCAAACTCATCGTTTAGTTCTCTAATCATGTCAATTCTGGCACTAACATCGGTATAATCAGCGTGCGAAAAGTTAATTCGGAAGACATTAACTCCAGCATCCAGCATATTTTTAAGCACTTCTTTTGTACTACAGGCAGGACCTAGCGTAGCTACAATTTTAGTTTTTTTGTTTGTCGGCATTTTAATTAAAAAATTAAATTATTTTTTGATTTTAAGTTTGTTGTATCAACGGAATAAGCAGTGGTTACATTTTTGATTTTCAATATGGTATCGATGATTTCATCAGCATCAAAGCCATAATCGATATTTTCAATTTTAATCAAATAATCTGCTTTTTTATATTCTGGAAGTAAAAAAACGGTGATGTCAACTTGTTCAAAAAGCGAACTCGTTTGTTTGTTCGAATTGATAATCGTGGTTTTATTTTCGATTAAGGTCCAAATTACATCGTTCTTTTCATCATCAAAAGCGAAATTTTCAAAAGCGCTTTTTCCTTCTGGAATGGCGATTTCTATGTAGTTATCATTTTTTTGTAACTGCAATCCCAATTCCTTGTTTAAGCAATACGCTAATTTGTAATCTTCTAAAGATGAATGAATGGCGATTAACTCATAATCATCTGAAATAAAATCGTTTATTTGAATTTTATGAATGGCCATTTTCCAAAATTAAGTCGTAAATATAAGGCTAAAAATCGTTAAAAACTACCTGTTTGGCAGTTCTTAACGATAATTTATAAACTCAAACGTTTGAGTAGGGGAATTATTTTTTCGAAATTTTTTCTTGAAAAGCAAAATAAGCTCTTTGGGCTGCTTTTTCTTCCGCTTTTTTCTTAGAAGTAGCTCTAGCTTTAGCGATAATTTTGTTGTTAATCGACAATTTTACGCTGAAATATTTTTGTCCTTCTTGTCCGTTATCTTCAATAAAATCAAAGGCGAAAGGTACTTTTTCTTTTTGACACCATTCGATAATTAAACTTTTGTAACTGATGACTTTACCTTCTAATTTAGCAATGTCAACATACTGTTTAATGATTTTATTTTGGATGAATTTTTCGCAATACGTAAAACCTTTATCCAAATAAATAGCACCAATAAAGGCTTCAAATAAATTACCATGAATGTTTTCACCAAACTGGCTCGAATTGACTTTACTTTCTACAAATTGCAACAAATTAAAATCACGACCGAGTTCGTTTAAATGTTCTCTACTTACAATTTTCGAACGCATTTTTGTCAAATAACCTTCATCGCCCGAAGGAACTTCGTTGTATAAATGTGCTGCGATAACGCTTCCTAACATGGCATCGCCAAGGAATTCTAAACGTTCATAATTAAACGGATTTCCTTTTTCATCGAGTTTGTTCGCCGAACGGTGGGTGAATGCTTTTCGGTAATATTTTAATTCTTTTGGCTGAAAACCAAGAATTTTGGTAATTTTTTCAAAAAAAATCCCGTCTTCTTGAGAACGGGAGTTTTTTCGTATTTTATTAAATAAACGAAGCATGTTTAGTTCTCAAATTTTTTGAATAAAACACAAGCGTTATGTCCACCAAAACCAAAAGTATTACTCATAGCTACTTTAATTTCGCGTTTTTGCGCTTTGTTTAAAGTTAAGTTTAATGATGGATCAATGTTTTCGTCTACAGTAGTATGGTTAATCGTTGGAGGCACAATTCCGTTCTGCATTGCTAAGATAGAAGCAATTGCTTCAATAGCACCAGCAGCACCAAGTAAGTGACCTGTCATCGATTTAGTTGAGTTAATGTTAATGTTTTTAGCGTGATCACCAAAAACAGCTTTAATGGCTTTTAACTCAGCAACGTCTCCAAGAGGTGTTGAAGTTCCGTGAGTGTTGATGTGGTCTACATCTTCTGGTTTCATTCCAGCATCACGTAAACAGTTTTCCATAACAGCAATTACTCCAATTCCTTCTGGATGTGGAGCTGTTAAGTGATACGCATCTGAAGATAAACCACCACCACCTACTTCGCAGTATATTTTAGCACCACGCGCAATTGCATGTTCGTATTCTTCTAATACTAAAGCACCAGCACCTTCTCCTAAAACGAATCCATCACGAGTAGCATCAAAAGGTCTTGAAGCAGTTTCTGGACTATCGTTTCTGGTTGATAAAGCTTGCATTGAGTTAAATCCGCCCATACCAGCAATAGTTACCGCTGCTTCAGAACCACCTGAAACAATAACATCACACATTCCTAAACGGATGTAGTTGAACGCATCTACTAAAGCATTTGCCGAAGAAGCACATGCAGAAACCGTAGTATAGTTTGGTCCCATGAAACCATTTCGCATTGAAATGTGTCCAGGAGCAATATCAGCAATCATTTTAGGAATAAAGAATGGATTAAAACGCGGTGTTCCATCACCTGCGGCGTAATTCATTACTTCGTCTTGGAAGGTTTGTAAACCTCCAATCCCAGCTCCCCAAATAACACCAACTCTATATTTATTTACATTTTCTAATGTAATTCCAGCATCTTTGATGGCTTCGTCACTGGCAACAATTGCGTATTGAGCAAATTTATCCAATCTACGAACCTCTTTTTTGTCGATAAAATCTTCAACATTGAAGTTTTTAACCTCACAAGCAAATTTGGTTTTATGCTTTTCAGTATCGTAATAAGTAATAGGGGCAGCGCCACTTTTTCCGTTCACAAGACCGTCCCAATATTCTTGAAGAGTATTCCCAATAGGAGTTAACGCTCCAAGACCTGTTACAACAACACGCTTTAATTGCATATTCTAATTTTTAAAAAATCGTTTAAACAAATAATACCCGTGTTTTCTTTAATTATTAGTAGTAAAGAGACAAGGGTATTTCAATATATTGTGATTGAATTTCAATCAAAAATAGTCTAATTTTCTTTAAAATAATAAAAACCCGTATGCCAAAATAAGCACACGGGTAATTTATTTATTATTTTTTAGCTTCTTCGATGTAAGAAATAGCTTGACCTACTGTAGCAATGTTTTCAGCTTGGTCGTCTGGAATTTGAATATCAAATTCTTTTTCGAACTCCATAATTAGCTCAACAGTGTCTAATGAATCAGCTCCTAAATCGTTTGTGAAGCTAGCTTCTGCTACAACTTCGTTTTCGTCAACGCCTAATTTGTCTACGATAATCGCTTTTACTCTTGATGCAATGTCTGACATAATCTTTAATTTTTAATTTAATTTGTTGGCAAAAATAAAAAACTTTATTTTAAAACAACCTTTTTGTTACTAAATGTGACTACGAAAATAAAAAAAAATATTCACAAAGGCTTCTTTTTTTTATTTTTTACCAATAATTATTCTTTTTTTTGTGGGAAGAAATCAATACTGAAATGAAGAATATTGTGCTTTTTGCTTCCGGAAATGGCTCAAATGCCGAAGAAATTATTCGCTATTTTAAAAAAAATAACCAAGGAACTGTAGTCGCCATCTTCTCTAACAAACAAGATGCCAAAGTGTTAGATAGAGCAAAAAATCATAACATTCCTTCAGTGGTTTTTTCAAAAAGCCAATTAAATGAAGGTTTTGTGCTCGAAAAATTACACCAATTTCAGCCTGATTTAATCGTTTTAGCCGGATTTCTTCTAAAATTTCCCAAGTCTATATTAAAAGAATATCCAAAAGTAATCAATATTCATCCTGCTTTATTACCAAAATACGGCGGAAAAGGTATGTATGGCATGAATGTACATCAAGCGGTTTTGGAAAATAAAGAAAAAGAAACAGGGATTACCATTCATTATGTAAACGAACATTACGATGAGGGTGAATTTATTTTTCAAAAAGCCGTAGATATTGAAGATTGTAAAAATCCAGAAGAAATTGCACAAAAAGTCCATGAATTAGAACATCAATATTTTCCAACAGTTATTTCCGAAGTTCTAAATTCTAAATTCTAAATTTTGTCGCACGAAGTCCACATATACACAGACGGCGCTGCCAAGGGAAATCCTGGGCCGGCTGGTTATGGTGTGGTGATGGAAATGGTGGGAACGCCTTATAAAAAAGAATTTTATGAAGGTTTCCGATTATCGACTAATAATCGAATGGAATTGTTAGCGGTAATCGTAGGGTTAGAAAAATTAAAAAACCCAAAAACAAAAGTATTGGTCGTTTCGGATTCAAAATATGTGGTGGATGCTGTGGAAAAACGATGGGTGTTTCAGTGGGAAAAAATAAACTTCAAAGCCAAGAAAAACCCCGATTTATGGATGCGTTTCTTAAAAGTGTATCGAAAACACCAAGTCGATTTTCAATGGATTAAAGGACATAACAATCATCCTCAAAATGAACGTTGTGATCAATTAGCGGTTATGGCATCGCAACAAACCAACTTATCGATTGATGAGTTTTATGAGAGAGAAGAAGGGAAGTTGTTGTAGAATTTTCTATGTTTTATTTTTATTATTTAAAGTTTTTTATTAAATATTTTAAGTTTATTTAAAAAGATTTTTTATTTTTATAAACCAAACAAATATAAATGATAATTACTATAGATTTTAAAAATTATAAGAATTCTCCATCTCTCAAAGAGATAGAATTATCAACATCAGATTATGTTGAACAATTTTATTTAAAGGATAAAAATAGATTAGACAAGAACATTGAAGTATGGTTGAAAAAAAATGATTCTACAGAAAATGATGAAATTACAATTTCAATTGTCGAATATGGAGATAAATTAATAAAAGCTTTAGTTTTTTTAGTGATTAAAATAGAATCTGAAAGATGTATTTTAGAATTAAAATCTGTTATGACTACTAATTAAATTTTATTCTTAATAAATGAAAGTATGTTAGGAAAGATGAATAACTTTGTAATTAACGAACAAAAATTTAAAGAAGATCATTATGAATATTTAACTACTTTTGCTTATGTAGAAACGTTGATGTCATATATAATATCATCATATTTTTGTGAAAACAATGACGAGAAAATGGAGTTTACTACAACTTTATTAATGGGTTTGAGCAGACCGAGGTTATTTCAAGAGTTTTTATTGGTTTTAGAAAAAATGCAAATTCAAAAAGATGAAATATTTAGTGAATTTGTAAACTTAAATAATTTGAGAAATGATTTTGCACACTCGTATTTTGTTTCCAAAAAGCATAATCTTATAAAGGGTTTTGAAATAACAAAAATACATAGTTCAAAAAGTTACAATAATCAAGGATTTGTAAAAATAATTCAAGATAATGAATATAATTATAAAATAAATCAATTGAACAATATGAAAGAAAAATTATACAATATTTACATAAATATTCAATATGAAATAAAAAAATAATTACATATAACTAATAGCGTAGCTGTTAATTAGTGTCTCGAAATCGCCATTCAAATACACTACAAGATTAATATGCGAACGCTCACGTCACTGGCGTGGGCTTCTCTTTTCTTGTAGTGTGGGTGTTTGGCGATACCTGAGACGCAGATTGGAGTTTGTCTCACGCCTTTAGTTTTTCACAAAATTTAATCCTCTTGAGACAGAGAAATATATTTTTACACACATGAAAAATAAAACTACTACATTAATTAACCTATTATTACTTTTATTAAGCATTAATTTGTTTTCTCAAAATATCTTTAAAGGAAATCATAGTAATATTAAATTTGAAACCACTTCAGAAGCTACAAAATTATCACCAGCGACAAATATGTTGTATTTAAACGCTAAGCAAAATAAAGAGAATAATTTGACACAAATTAACTTAAATAGTTTATCTAGAATAACTTTATTGTTAGAAGATGATTGTACAAATTTTAATAGCTCAAATATTTTCTCAGATATTTCTAAAATATCAGATAATATTTCAACAGCTTTTGTTAAAGTACAAGATTTACCTCTTCTAGAAAGCATACAATGTATAAAATATGCTGATATTGGAGAAAAATTAGAATTAGAAGTAAATAACGCTAGAAATACAACTAATACTAACTCTGTTCATATGGGTACTGGGATTAGTCAAGCCTACACTGGGACTGGAGTTATTGTTGGTATTATAGACGCAGGTTTCGATTATACACACCCAAATTTTAAAGATATAAATGGAAATTTAAGAATTTCAAGAGTATGGGAAAGAAGTAATACTTCAGGAACACCTCCAAGTAACCTGGGTTTCACATATGGTTCAGAATATGTTGGTGCTACTGCAATATTAAATAAGCAATATGATATGATTAATCAATCACATGGTACACATGTAGCAGGCACAGCGGCAGGTACAGGAACAGGTAATTTAAGTTTGCTAAAAGGAATGGCTCCAAATTCTGAAATAGTTTTAGTTAGTGGTTACAATCAGGTTATTTCAACGGATAATAATTATATTGATGCAATAAATTATATAAAAAATTATGCAAATTCGGTTAACAAGCCTGTAGTAATTAATATGAGCTTTGGAACGGGTCTTGGTCCTCATGACGGTACAACTCTGGAGGAGAATGCAATAAATAATTTATCTAATACACCTGGTCTAGTATTAGTAGCCGCCACTGGAAACGATGGAGGTCAGAAAAAACATGCAGTTATGGATTTCGGTTTGAATGATAATAATTTTATTATAATTGATGATATGCAACCAGTTGTTAATAACCAACCAACTCTACAAAACTTTTCAGTTGTGGATATATGGTCACAAAATTTAGGTATAAATGGAACTTTTGACATTGAAATAGCAGTTTATAATTTGGTGTCAAATACTGTTGTTAGTTCAACTACTATTTCTGGTACTGTAAATGGTAGTGCACAATTTACAGATGATTTAATCGATTCGAATGGAGATATCTATAATATTAATCTAGTTAGTTCATTAAATTCACTAAACAATAAGTTAAACTTAAGAATTACAGCAGCTACAAACAATACAGACCAATGGGATAAATTAGTTATTGGTTTTGAAAGTAACAATAACTTATTACATTCTTGGTGTTCTAACTGTAATTTTGAAAACTATGGGCAGAATCAATTCATAAATGGTGATGATTTTTTTTCAATATATTCACCTGGGAATGCAAGTGGAGTTGTTACTGTAGGCTCATATAATGTTACAAATGAGAATTTAGGAAATCCTTCAGGAACAGTAGGTGGGCTTTCTTATTTTTCTTGTAAAGGACCTCGCACAGATTTTTTAATTAAACCTAATGTAACTGCACCTGGTAATAGAATTGTATCGTCATTAAGTTCTTTTGATACCAATTATCAATCTGGCGGTATTAATTTTAGCGATGTAACTAATACTTTTGTCACTCACTCTTATGGCAAACAACAAGGTACTTCAATGGCATCACCAGTTGTAAGCGGTATTGTAGCTTTATGGCTACAGGCTTATCCTCAACTAACAACAAATAATGTACTGGGAATAATTGGCAATACATCAATAGCAGATTCTGATGTTACAAATCCATTTAATTTTTACGGCACAACTTATTCAACACCACCTAATGTAAAGTGGGGTTATGGTAAAATAGATGCTTTAGCTGGTATGCAATTAATTGAACAAGCTTTAAACATAGATACTTTCGATACAACGAATAACTTCATTGTTTACCCAAACCCAACATCTTCAAAAATTTTCATCACTTCAAAAGAGTATGTAAGTTCTTATGAAATCTACAATGCTTTGGGGCAAAAAGTAAAAGAAGGTAGTTTTAATGCCGTTTTAGAGCAAGAAGAATTAGATTTAACAGCTTTGCAAAACGGCTTGTACATTCTAAATTTTAAAGGTATAGATTCAAACAAAACGGTTAGGATTATAAAACAATAAAATGCAAATAAATAAACGCCTCAATTGTGAGGCGTTTATTATTCGACTAACTTTTAAACGCATAAACTTTTAAACTTCTAAACAAAAACTTATCTTTGCACCTTATTTCAAATTCAATTTAATGAACAAACTATTAATAGTAGGAACAGTAGCTTTTGACGCTATTGAAACGCCTTTCGGAAAAACAGATAAAATTTTAGGTGGAGCCGCAACTTACATTGGTTTAGCGTCTAATTTTTTTAATGTAGATGCAGCAGTAGTTTCTGTGGTTGGAGAAGATTTTCCAAAGGAATATTTAGATTTATTAGAAAGTAAAGGAGTAAATATTGAAGGCATCGAAATCGTAAAAGGTGGAAAAACCTTCTTTTGGAGTGGAAAATACCACAACGATTTAAATTCTCGCGACACTTTAGTAACCGAATTAAACGTTCTGGCTGATTTTAATCCAGTAGTTCCTCAAGCGTATAAAAACTCAGATGTAGTTTTATTAGGAAACTTACACCCAATTGTACAATCAGGCGTTTTAAACCAAATGACTGAAAGACCAAAATTAGTCGTTTTAGATACGATGAACTTTTGGATGGATTGTGCGTTACCAGAATTATTAGACGTTATCAAACGTGTAGATGTAATCACCATCAACGATGAAGAAGCGCGTCAGTTATCAGGAGAATATTCTTTGGTAAAAGCAGCTGCTAAAATTCATACTATGGGACCAAAATATGTAGTAATCAAAAAAGGAGAACACGGCGCATTATTGTTCCACAACAAAGAAGTTTTCTTCGCTCCAGCTTTACCATTAGAAGAAGTGTTTGACCCAACTGGTGCTGGTGACACTTTCGCAGGAGGTTTCGCAGGTTATATTGCGCAATCTGAAAATATTTCATTCGATAACATGAAGAATGCAATTATTTACGGCTCTAACTTGGCTTCTTTCTGTGTGGAGAAATTTGGGACAGAAAGAATGGAAGATTTAGATAAAAATGAAGTAAACGCGCGTTTGAAACAATTCAAAGCCTTAACACAATTTGAAATAGAATTAGAAGAATAAAAACGTGCCTCGAAATTTCGGGGCATTTTTTGTTTATATTTAAAGAACTGACAAGTCGCGACTTGTCACTAACACAACAACACAACTACTTATGAGTGACGCTATACAACACGAATGTGGCATTGCATTACTACGATTAAAAAAACCGTTAGAATTCTATAAGGAAAAATACGGAACTGCTTTTTATGGAGTACAAAAAATGTACTTATTAATGGAAAAGCAACACAACCGCGGTCAAGACGGAGCGGGATTAGCAAGTATCAAATTAGATGTAAATCCTGGTGAAAGATACATCAGCCGTATTCGTTCTAACGACCCGCAACCTATTAAGGATATATTCGCTCAAATCAACGAACGAATTAAAGGAGAATTAGAGGCACATCCAGAATATCAAAACAATGTGGCGCTTCAAAAACAAAATATTCCTTATGTTGGAGAAGTATTTTTAGGTCACGTTCGTTACGGAACTTTTGGAAAAAATAGCATCGAAAGCGTACATCCTTTTTTACGTCAAAACAATTGGATGCACCGAAATCTAATCGTAGCGGGGAACTTCAACATGACGAATGTTAAGGAGTTGTTCCAAAACCTTATCGATTTAGGGCAACATCCAAAACAAATGGCAGATACGGTTACCGTTATGGAGAAAATCGGTCATTTTTTAGATGATGAGGTGACCCATTTATATAAAGAATGCAAAAACGAGGGTTATTCTAAAAAAGACGCTTCCCCAATTATTGGTGAACGATTGAATATCCAACGAATTTTAGAACGCGCCTCTCGTAATTGGGATGGTGGTTACGCTATGGCTGGTTTATTAGGTCACGGTGATTCATTCGTAATGCGTGATCCAGCCGGAATTCGTCCTGCTTTCTTTTATGAAGATGACGAAATAGTCGTAGTAGCTTCAGAACGTCCAGTAATTCAAACCGTTTTTAATGTTGGATTTGATAAAATTCAAGAGTTAAATCCTGGAAGTGCTATTATCATTAAGAAAAATGGTAAAGTTTCAATTGAAGAAGTTAGAACTCCATTGGTAAAGAAAGCGTGTTCTTTTGAGCGTATTTATTTCTCTCGTGGAAGTGATGCCGAAATCTACCAAGAGCGAAAAGAACTAGGAAGATTGATTTTCCCAAGCATTTTAAAAGCTATCGATAACGACACTGACAATACCGTTTTTTCGTATATTCCAAATACAGCAGAAACTTCTTTTTACGGAATGTCCGAAGCAGCTCAAGATTTCTTGAACCAAAGAAAAGCGAAAGCAATTATAGAGCAAAAAGACACGTTGACTGAAGATACCTTGAAAGAATTACTTTCGGTAAAAATTAGAACAGAGAAAATTGCGATTAAAGATGCAAAACTAAGAACGTTTATTACCGAAGATAGTAGTCGTGATGATTTAGTAGCTCACGTTTACGATGTAACTTATGGCGTGGTAAAACCAACGGATAATTTAGTAATTATTGATGATAGTATTGTGCGAGGAACTACCTTAAAACAAAGTATCATTAAAATGATGGATCGTTTGCATCCAAAGAAAATTGTTGTAGTTTCATCAGCACCACAAATTCGTTATCCAGATTGTTACGGAATCGATATGGCGAAATTAGAAGGATTTGTAGCGTTTAGAGCTGCTTTAGAATTACTGAAAGAACGCAACTTATATCATATAGTAGAGGGGGTATATCAAAAGTCAAAAGCACAAGAAGATTTTAAGGATGCTGATGTAGTAAATTATGTTAAAGAAATCTACGCACCTTTCACTGATCAAGAAATTTCAGATAAAATTGCTCAAATGCT
>NZ_DITB01000129.1:1569-3390 GCF_002422095.1 Flavobacterium sp. UBA6195 | reverse complement strand
ACAAAGATATGAGCCCCGATGGGAGCGGCACCTCGTAAAGCGGACAGCGGGAAAATGGATTACAAATAAGTCCCGAGCCATTCGCTCCTAAAAATACCTAAACGTAAACTTTGGTATGTTTTTTGTGTTATTAACTGCAAAAGTAACTATATAACGAAAATAAAAAAAATGTTAGGAGTAGTTTGTTGGTTGCTTATATTTAATTATTTTTACAACAACCTATTAATTTATAAGATGATGAAAAAATTACTTGTTTATTTAACCCTACTGATAGGAATTTTTTCCTTTGCTCAATCTGGTGCTAAAATTGAATTTAAGGAAGAAACCATTAATTATGGTGAAGTTGAAAAAGGAAAAGATAACGGAATACGTATTTTTGAATTTACCAATACGGGAGATGCGCCTTTGGTTATCAAAAATGCCAAATCGAGTTGTGGCTGTACGGTTCCAGAATGGCCAAAAGAACCTATTGCTCCTGGAGGAAAAGGTCAAATTAAGGTTCAATATAATATGAATCCGGGTCCAATAAGTAAAACTATTACCATTGAAACCAATGCTACTAACAAAGAAAACGGTATGATTCCACTAAGAATAAAAGGAACTGTAGTTGTTAAGGAAGAAGTTAGTCCACTACTAAAAAAGAAAACGTTTCCAAATTCATAAAGAAGAGTCCCATTAAAAGTGGGACTTTTTTTATAGAATTTTTTTCAATTGAAATTTATATTTTATCTGCTCACCATTTCGCTCGACTAAAATCGAAATCCATTTACCATCTTTTGATTGAAATAAATCCATTATCCATTGCATCGTCAATTGATGGGCTTGTTTATTATTAATTTTAAGGATTTTATCTCCTACTTGTAATCCTGCCTTTTCTGCGGGAGAATCTTTACGAATTGCATGTATTGAAAAAATAGGTTTTAGCTCAAATTTTTGTGTGAATTTTAAATCATCATCAAAAATAATTTCATTTTGATTAGCTGTTCTTTTTGGAGGCTGAACTCTTACAATTTGATTGATTAATTGTAAACCTGCATGCTGAATTTCTATACCCGACATGTTATATTCAAATGGAAGGGAAAACAAATTGTTTTTTTTGAAATAAAATTTCTTGTTTTTATAATCTAAAAACCAATTGAATCGTTTTAAAACATCGCCACCAATAGAACCATTTCGACCATTATTAATAAGAATTTGATTAAAAGCAGTAGTGTCTGGATATGAAACCAAAGCCTTTTTTAAAGCAAATCCACTAAAATCAATTTTATCAATTCTAGATCTTTTACCATTTATTTCACCCGACAGACCAACCCCAAGAAAATCATTAAAAAAATCAGTATTACATTTCAAGGTATCGTTTTCAAACAACCAAAGTCCATCGCCTAAACCAGAATCAAAGAGCACGTTAAATATTTGACTTTCATCATTTAAAGTTATTGGAATTTTAACATATGGTTTCTTTTTAATTAGCGATACTTGCAATGTATTAAATCTTTTTAAACGAGAATCATTAGCTTTAAGTTCTTCTCTATGGAGTATTACTAATTTGTGCTCGTAATCAATTTCTACTAGATATGATTCAAAAAAACGACTCCCAATTATTCCATTAATGGGCAATCCTAATTTATTAATAATGCTAATATCTTGATCAGGTAAAAAAAGAACATCAAAATTAGAATCTGCATACTCATTTACAGATAACAAATTGTTTTTTAGCCTATATCCCGAAACAACATTGCCATTTCCAACCCCTTTGATTGAAATTTTATCTTTTTCATCAAGATTAGAGAGTAATGTATCTTGGGGTAAATCAAATAAAAT
>NZ_DITB01000129.1:0-1428 GCF_002422095.1 Flavobacterium sp. UBA6195 | reverse complement strand
TCGCAATTTTGCACATCTAAAAAATATAAACATGCCAAAAGTTTCAATAAAAGGGCAACAAATGCCAGAATCTCCAATTAGAAAATTGGTACCTTTTGCAGAAATTGCTAAGAAAAAAGGTCATAAAGTATATCATTTAAATATTGGTCAACCCGATATTAAAACGCCAGAAGTTGCCTTAGAAGCAGTAAAAAAAGCTGATATTTCAGTTCTTGAATACAGTCATTCTGCAGGTTTTGAAAGTTATAGAACAAAACTTTCTCAATACTATAAAAACCATGGGTTACCAATAGATACTCAAGATATTATAATTACAACAGGAGGTTCTGAAGCTTTACTTTTTGCTATGGGAAGTACTATGGATGCAGGAGATGAGATTATTATCCCAGAACCTTTTTACGCTAATTATAATGGATTTTCAACAGCATCAGGAGTAAATGTAGTTCCTGTAATTTCTGGAATTGAAACGGGGTTTGCTTTACCTCCAATTGAAGCTTTTGAAAAATTAATTACCCCAAAAACAAAAGCTATATTAATTTGTAATCCAGGTAATCCTACTGGATATTTATATTCGCAAGAAGAAATTTTAAAGTTGGCTGAAGTTGTTAAAAAGCATGATTTATTTCTAATTGCCGATGAAGTATATCGTGAATTTATTTATGATGGAGACCAACATTTTTCTGTCATGAATGTTCCTGGTTTAGAAGAACATGCTATTATGATTGATTCGGTTTCTAAACGTTACAGTATGTGTGGTGCTCGAATTGGTTGTATTGTTTCTAAAAATAAAGAAGTAATGTCAACGGCGATGAAGTTTGCTCAAGCTCGCTTAAGTCCGCCTACCTATGCACAAATTGCTAGTGAAGCTGCATTAGAAACCCCTCAAAGTTATTTTGATGCTGTTATTTCGGAATATAAAGATCGTAGAGATACTTTAATTACTGAATTGAATAAAATTGAAGGTATTAAAGTAGCTACTCCAAAAGGCGCTTTCTATTGTATTGCTAAATTACCTATAGATAACGCTGATAAATTTGCACAATGGTTATTAGAGTCTTACGACTTAAATGGTGAAACTGTAATGGTTGCTCCTGCAGCAGGATTTTATTCAACACCAAATGTTGGTTTAGACGAAGTTCGTATTGCTTATGTTTTAAAGAAAGATGATTTAATTAAATCTGTTAAAATTCTTAAAGAAGCATTAAACACCTACAACAAACTATAATCATTAATTTATAGTATAAAAAGAAAAGGGATACAAATTGTATCCCTTTTCTTTTTATACTGAAAATAAAAAAGGCGAAATTTCTTTCGCCTTTTTTGTTATTTATTAAAATTATCTTTTCAATGCAAAGTGAGCTTTAAATTGTTTCTTAGCTCCATTTTCATAATAATCAACAGTAAACCAATAATCAGTAGAAGGTAGTA
>NZ_DITB01000027.1 GCF_002422095.1 Flavobacterium sp. UBA6195 | reverse complement strand
TCCAGTGAATAATCGCAAGAAGCTTCCTCTCGGTGTAACAAAGTTAAAAAAAATAACAACATAAATTTGCAATTAAAGATAGTCCCTACAATCAATCGTTTGTGAATAAAAAACAAAAACACGAAGATAATTCGTGTTTGGATGTTTATTAATCACGCTTTGGCGTATTTTTTTTAGTTCGTTTTTCTTCTTTTTTCTCTTTTGCGGTTTTCAAAGGTTCTTTCTTTGCTGTTTTCTTCGCGTCTTGACTTTTTGCCATAATAGATAGTTTTTAGTAAATGTAAGCTAAAAAGTAACATTAAAACTAAAATCCTAAATCTTATTCAGTTTTTCAGCCGCCACCATCAAAGTTTCATCCGTTTTGGCAAAACAAAAACGAAGCATGTGTCTGTCCGTAGCATCATTATAAAAAACTGAAATCGGAATGGAAGCCACACCATGATTTACAATCAATTCTTTAGCAAAATCTACATCGTTTTTGGATGAAATTTGGCTGTAATTCACCACTTGAAAATACGTTCCATCGCATGGCATTAACTCAAAACGACTGTCTTTGATTAGGTTTTGAAACAAATCGCGTTTGCGTTGGTACATTTTCGAAACTTCGCTAAAATCAACCACATTCAAGTATTCTGAAATAGCGTGTTGCGAAAAACTATTCACGCTAAACACCAAAAACTGATGCACTTTCTTTATTTCGAACATTAGATGTTCAGGAGCAATTAAATAGCCCACTTTCCAGCCCGTAACATGCAACGATTTTCCAAAAGACGAAGCAATAATGGTTCGTTCTACTAATCTCGGACGTGTATTAAACGAAATATGAGGTTGTGAAAATGTAATGTATTCGTACACTTCGTCTCCCAAAATAAGAATTTGAGGATGTTTTTCTAAAATGGTTTCTAAAGCTTCAAAGTCACTTTCTGTCCAAATTCTTCCTGTAGGATTGTGTGGATTATTGATGACAATCATTTTTGTTTTAGCCGAAATAGCGCTTTCAATTCGGTTGAAATTCGGCGTATAATCATCGTTTAAGGAAACACGAACAGGTTTTCCACCCGCTACCAAAACCGAGGGTTCGTAACTGTCATAACTTGGATCTAAAATCAACACTTCATCACCATGATTCACAAACGTGTTAATCGCTGTAAAAACGCCTTGTGTAGCGCCAGCGGTAATCAACATTTCGGTTGTGGTATTGATTTTTCTACCGTATTGTTTTAACGTTTGATTCGCAATTTTTTCCAATAACGAAGGTAAACCCGCCATTGGTGTATATTGGTGAATATTTTCTCGAATAATGCGCTCCGAAATTTGTAACAAACGTTCGTCTTCAGGGAAATTTGGAAATCCTTGCGATAAATTAATAGCTCCGTGCTCATTCGCTAATTGCGACATTACAGAGAAAATACTGGTGGTGATATTAGGTAGTTTTGACATGAGATAATTTAGTGGAAACGAAAATGCGATTTAAATTTAGCTATATTGTTAATAATTTTCTTGTGTATAATGAATTAACCACATAGAAACATAGATAAAAAGATAGTTATAGTCAATTCATTGTTACACATAGCTATGTTTTCTTTTGCAAAGTGAAACGACTTTTATAGTCTAATACCACCTATGTTTCTATGTGGTTTAAATTTTAAAAAGTAAATTCAAGTTAATTTTTTATTTCTTCAAAAATATAAAAAATACACACGCTCAAATTTCTTCAAATTACTTTATTTTGTGATTTAATTCTGAGATTTTGAAGATAATCATATTAACACCGATGGAAATTGAACGAGAAAAAGTCCTAAACGCTTTGGCTCGAATTCCTAATTTGAATCATACGTACGAAGTAATTGTTTCTGGAATTGGTCGTGAAAGTACGGCTAAGGCGATGATGCAAATGCCACCACACGATATTTGTGTGTTAATGGGTTTTGCAGCTGTAGTAGGAAAAGAAGCCCATTTGCCTGATTATTTGCATTTAGGAAAACCTATCGAAATTACTAATGCTTCGCTATACGGTTACGAAGGCGGTTTGTTTGAAAACGGAAAACCCATCATCACCGAAAAGCCAAAACTCAACTTACCTTGTTTATCATCTTTAACTTCCGATAAGTTTGTAAGAACAACCGATTTAGCCGAAAAAACGGTGGTAAACATGGAAGATTACACGTTTAAATTTTTGAAAAAACCACAAGATTTTATCGTGCGCATCATCTCCGATTTTTTACCTCACGAAACCGAAATCGACTTTTTTGAAGAAGTGAAAGGAATTGATTTTTTGGATGGTGTGAAGGCGGTGGATGGGGTTTAAATTTTAATCCTCATCAATTGAAATAGGTTCATCATTCATAAAAGCTTCAAAGGAACCAATTGGAGCAAAATCAATATTTATTGTTGAATAATCATCTTTTTTGCGCCATAATCTAACTGAATCTGTATCTTTTTTTGTAGCCATTCAAGAGTTACAGGTTATGCTACTTTATTAGATAAAATTTAAATTTTTACGATTCTAAATTTTATAGTATGATTACAAATTTCACAATCAACGGAACTGTTATTGTCTACTTCTATATCTTTTACATCAATTTCATTATCACATATTGGACAATTAACATAGTCAGTAAAATTTAATATTATAGGAGGATTTAAAACAGTTTTGATTTCTAAAATAGTGTAATCTTTCATATTTTATGAGATGTCTGTTATTAAATGATATTCTTTTATTTCTTTTGATTTTATTATTCGTTCTTCAAATTTTAAATTTTTAAGGGGATTTTCAATTGTTAAAAAAGTAGGCAAATCATCTAAATTCAAAACTAAAGTTACAACATAATCATTTTTATATTCATTTGCTTTTTGATATTCGTTTTCTGTAAGTCGAAATCTACCTTTTTTTGCTCTAATTCCTTTAACTTCTGCTAAAAATGAATTTTCATTTACATTGATTTGAAAATCATAACCATCTCCATATAATCTAGCATCTTCCAAAATCCCTTTATTAAAAGCTGATATTTCATTAAAGTTATTCATAAAATATAGTTCAGCTTCTAATCCTGTTTCTTGAAGTTTTTTAAATCTTGATTTCACAATTGGTTTTACTTCGACAAAAAGCTCTTTTATTTCGTAATTTTCTTTTAAATATAATTTTACAATATTTGAATAGCCTAACACATTTTCATTGCCAAACAAACTATCAATCAAATATTTTCTATGAATATATGCATCGCCTTTTTGCCACCAACCTTTTCTTCCGTTATTTGGAAAAAAAGGATCGAATAAATCCATTCGATTTTTTACAACGCTACCCGTTTCTACGATTTTTAATTCAACGAAATAATCAAAAAATGCAGATTTTGTTTTAAAACCAAATTG
Organism: Flavobacterium sp. UBA6195; assembly: GCF_002422095.1. Classification (GTDB taxonomy): domain Bacteria; phylum Bacteroidota; class Bacteroidia; order Flavobacteriales; family Flavobacteriaceae; genus Flavobacterium. The sequence continues at coordinate 31,297 of NZ_DITB01000027.1, read as the reverse complement.
TTTAATAAATTCGTTATCAAACTTAGCTAAGCCATATCCTAATAAATTTAGAATTTCATAATTTTCATGTTTCATTTAGTACAAGAATTAATTATTGTAAAACTATTAATTTATTTTTCAATAATATCAATTTCCATAATTTCTATGGAAACATTTCTTTTGCCTTTCTCAATATCAGAAATATAGTTTCTGTCAACATTGGAAATATTGGCTAAATGCTCAATTGAAAAGTTTTTTTCTTCTCTAAGGGTTTTAACTTTTTGACCAAATTTTTCTTTAATATTCATGGTTATAAATTTATTGTTATGCTTACAATTGACCCGCTTACAATTGTAAGCATGGTTTCTATAGTTGTTAACAAATTTTTACGCATAAAAAAACACCAACATTTCTGCTGGTGTTTTAAAATTATGTGATTTCTCGTTTGTCGAAATGACAACGATAAATTAATCCTCCAATAAAACCTCCAAAATCGTAATCGCGGCATCGCTAATTTTAGTTCCAGGACCAAAAACGGCTACAGCTCCGGCGTCGAATAAGAATTGGTAGTCTTGTGCTGGTATAACGCCACCAACAATTACCATGATATCTTCTCTTCCATATTTTTTTAGTTCTTCAATTACTTGTGGTACTAAAGTTTTGTGTCCCGCTGCTAAAGAAGAAACGCCTAAAATGTGTACGTCGTTTTCTACCGCTTGTTTCGCAGCTTCTTGTGGCGTTTGGAATAATGGTCCAATGTCCACGTCAAAACCTACGTCGGCATAACCAGTTGCAACTACTTTAGCACCACGATCGTGACCGTCTTGTCCCATTTTCGCAATCATAATACGAGGACGACGCCCTTCTTTCTTCGCGAAAGCATCGGCTAATTGTTTTGCTTTTTCAAAACTTTCGTCGTTTTTAATTTCTTTACTATACACGCCGCTAAAACTTCTAATTTGTGCTTTATATCTCCCGAAAACAGTTTCTAATGCATCGCTAATTTCGCCTAAAGTGGCTCTGTTACGTGCAGCATCTACGGCTAAATCTAATAAGTTCCCGTTACCTGTTTTGGCGCATTCAGTTAATTTCGCTAAACATTTGGCAACTTTATCGTTATCACGAGTTGCTTTAATTTGTTCTAAACGTTCAATTTGTTGTTTGCGCACCATTTGGTTGTCCACATCCAAAATATGTAACGGATCTTCTTTTTCCAAACGGTATTTGTTCACCCCAACAATAATATCTTGTCCACTGTCGATACGGGCTTGTTTTCGTGCTGCAGCTTCTTCAATTCTTAATTTTGGAATCCCCGCTTCAATCGCTTTGGTCATTCCGCCTAATTCTTCAACCTCTTGAATTAAAGCCCAAGCTTTTTCAGCAATTTCTGCTGTTAAACTTTCTACATAATAACTTCCTGCCCAAGGGTCAACCGTTTTACAGATTTTAGTTTCTTCTTGCAAAAAGATTTGCGTATTACGAGCAATTCGTGCGGAGAAATCGGTTGGTAAAGCAATTGCTTCGTCCAAAGCATTCGTGTGTAACGATTGAGTTCCTCCAAAAGCTGCGGCTGCTGCTTCAATAGCAGTTCGAGCCACGTTATTAAAAGGATCTTGCTCCGTTAAACTCCAACCCGAAGTTTGGCAATGCGTTCTTAAAGCTAATGATTTTTCGTCTTTTGGATTGAATTGTTTTAATAGTTTTGCCCAAAGCATACGACCAGCACGCATTTTAGCAATTTCCATAAAATGGTTCATTCCAATCGCCCAGAAAAAAGAAAGGCGAGGAGCGAAGGTGTCAATATCCATTCCAGCAGCTAAACCAGTACGAATGTATTCCAAACCATCTGCTAAAGTGTACGCCAATTCAATATCAGCAGTAGCACCCGCTTCTTGCATGTGGTAACCCGAAATCGAAATCGAGTTGAATTTCGGCATGTTTTTACTTGTATATTCAAAAATATCTGCAATAATTTTCATCGAAGGTGTTGGTGGATAAATATAGGTATTTCGCACCATGAATTCCTTCAAAATATCATTCTGAATTGTTCCCGACAATAGGTTAGGAGCAACGCCTTGTTCTTCTGCAGCTACGATGTAGAATGCCATAATTGGTAAAACTGCACCATTCATCGTCATAGAAACCGACATTTCCCCTAACGGAATTTGGTCGAAAAGTACTTTCATATCTTCCACCGAGTCAATCGCAACTCCCGCTTTTCCGACGTCACCCACTACTCTTTCGTGGTCTGAGTCGTAACCTCTGTGTGTAGCTAAATCGAAGGCAACGGATAAACCTTTTTGTCCAGCGGCAAGATTTCTTCTGTAAAAAGCATTACTTTCTTCCGCAGTTGAAAATCCCGCATATTGACGAATAGTCCATGGTCGGCGTACGTACATGGTAGCGTAAGGTCCGCGTAAATTGGGTGCAAAACCTGCTCCAAAACCAAGGTGTTCTAAATCGGAAATATCTTCTTTAGAATAGGTTGGTTTAACTTCAATTCCTTCTGCAGTTGTAAACTTTTGTTCCAAGTTTAACGTTTGAGGTTTCAAGTTTTTGGATTTCTCCAAAGTTAAATGTTGTATATCTTTTCTCATTGCTTTTGCAATTAAAATATTTTGTTGATTCTGCTGTTTCTCGATGTATGAAGAACAGCTTTAATCACTATTGTTTCATTATCAATACTAAAATGAATTAGATAAGGGAAAGTTTTTAATAAAACTACTCGGATTTCATCATATCTAATTTGGTATCGAAATGGATTTTCTTTTATTTGTTTAACACTATTATTAAAAGAATTAGCAAATCTTTTTGAAAGCATTGGATTGATGTTTTTATACCAAGCGATACTTTCTCGAACATCGGATTTAGCTTCTTCTAGAATTAAAATCTTAAAGTTCATCTCCAAGTTCTTTTAAAAAATCCTCGTAGTCTGTTGCGCTTTCTGGATTCTTTAAGTAATTTTCGGTTCGTTCTCTAACTTCATCAATTTGCCATTGCGGAATTTGATATTCCTTGGAAGTTGGAAGAATAATCACTTCTACTTCTTCAGCATTGAAATCTTCAGGCAAAGTGATGTTTACTTGATGATTTTTTACTTTTACAAATCTTCTAATTGCTTCCATGGTCTTCTTTTTCTGAAAGTTACGAAATTATTCCGAAGCTAATCGTTCTTGTTCTAATTTTTCTGCCAATCGTTTTTCGATAATCGGTGTGATTAATGTTTTTCTGGCGTTTTGTTTTACGAAAGGATACAATTCCAAATCGTTTTTCATTTGGTCGTTTTTGTTTGGATACTTGTTGGTTCCTAATAAAACTTCTTTTCCTGAATCGAAAAGTTCTTGTTCTTTTTGAGCGCTTTCGTTGATTTTTCTTTGAATTGTTCCATCGATTAATTGCGAAATCAGTCCGCCATTTTTCTCGATGTCTTTGAATAATTCTAAAGCTTTTTCGGCTAATTGTTCTGTTAAAGTTTCAATGTAATAAGCACCATCTGCAGGATTATTCACTTTATCAAAATAACTTTCGTGTTTTAAAACTAATAATTGGTTTCTTGAAATTCTATCGCCAAACTCATTGTCTTTGTGATAGATAGCATCATAAGCTAAATTGGCAATAGCATCAGCTCCACCAAGAATTGCACTCATACATTCCGTAGTCGTACGCAACATGTTCACATTGTAATCGTATAAGGTTTTGTTACGTTTTGTTGGAGTTGCGATGATATGACAATCGAAATTCTGATTGTATTCTGATGCTAATGTGTTGAATAATATTCGTAAGGCTCTAAGTTTTGCGATTTCAAAAAAGTAATTCGTTCCAACAGCAACTTCAATTGTAATCGGTTGGTTGATAGCTGAAATTCTGTTGAAATATTCGTTTGCATGTGCTAAAGTGTAAGCCAATTGTTGTAGGATATTCGCACCCGCATTTTGATAAATTCCGCTTGAAATTGTTAAGAATGGAACAGCTGTTTTTGAAGTAATTGTATTTAATTTCTCAAAATCTTTTTCAAGATTTTCAAACCAATTGCCATCTTTTACTAATTGTCCGATTGGATCATTTTGAATAAAGATGTTAGCTTTACTTTTTGTAGTGAAATCATTGATTTTATTCGAAAATTCTACAGAAAGAAAAGGTAAATTGAAATAATAATTCACGTTTTCTAACGGAAGATTTTGCATCAATTCGTCAATTGAAACGGCATCATTTTCTAAAGTAAAACGAACACTTTCAGCTCCTCTTTGTAATGTTTCTAGTGCACGAGCATTTGATTTTTGAACATCATGAACAAAAATATTTTGAACGATTGCAAAAGGTTTTGAAGGAGTGATTGCATCAAGATTTACCGCAGTTTCATCATTGTGATAAAACGGTTTTACTTTAATCCCTTCTGGACTTTCCCAAACTAAGGTTTCGTTATAATCAGCACCTTTTAGTTCGTATTGAATTTGTTGCTTCCATTGTTTAGAAGAAACGGCTTCAAAATCGGAAAATAAATTGTTGTTAGCCACGAATTATCTATTTAATTGTTACTAGTTGTTTTTTCGGCAGCCGCTTTCTTTTCGTCTTCAAATTCGATGATGTAGATGTCTTCGTTATCGCGTTTCATGTAATATTTCTCGCGAGCGTATTTTTCTACACGATCATCATTTTTCAATTCTTTGATTTTTATGCTGTCTTTTTTAATTTCAGTTTTATAGTACTGAATATTATCTTCAATTTCTTCAATTTCCTTATCCAAAACGCGGTGTTCTAAATAAGAGTAATTGTCGAAAAAAAGCATCCAAACAGAAAAAAGAATTAACACCAAAACGTAGCGATTCATTACGAACGCTAAAAACGGATATCTGGCAATTAAATTCTTGATTTTGTTCATTATGCGATTCTTTGATTAATTACGGCGCGCACTACGTCGATAGCAACCGTATTGTATTTGTCATTTGGAATAATAATATCAGCAAATGCTTTAGTAGGCTCGATGAATTGTTCGTGCATTGGTTTTAAAGTGGTTTGATAACGATTCAAAACCTCTTCCATATCACGACCACGTTCTGCAATGTCGCGTTTTAAACGACGAATCAAACGCTCGTCAGAATCGGCATGAACGTAAACTTTAATGTCAAACATGTCTCTTAATTCGGGATTGGTTAGAATTAAGATGCCTTCAACAATCATTACTTTTCTTGGATGTGTGATGACTTTATCGTCAGTTCTGTCGTGAGTTACGAATGAATAAACCGGTTGTTCAATGGTTTTTCCAGCTTTTAAATCTTTAAGATGGGCTACTAACAATTCAAAGTCAATCGCTCTTGGATGATCGAAATTGATTTTAGTACGCTCCTCATAACTTAAATGATGCGTTTCCTTGTAATAGGAGTCCTGAGAAATGATACCAACTTCAGTAGCGGGTAACTCATTCATAATCTGATGAACAACTGTTGTTTTTCCACTTCCGGTACCTCCGGCAATTCCAATAATTAGCATATAAAAGGTTGTCTTGTTTAATTTTAGCAAAAATAGAAATAATATTCTAAGTGTTTTTTGTTTTTGGTTAGAAAGTTTAACGAATAAGTGCTAAAAAAATATAGTTTGAAAAAGACTGAAAATTTATTTTAAAAAAAGAATGGATTTATTTGGAACAAGAGAAATTAGTTCTATATTTGCACTCACAAATTCGGGGTGTAGCGTAGCCCGGTTATCGCGCCTGCTTTGGGAGCAGGAGGCCGCAGGTTCGAATCCTGCCACCCCGACAAAACCTTCTTGAAACTTCAGGAAGGTTTTTTTATTTTAAAAAACTATAGATTTATAGTTAAAACTAATTCAATTTTAAGAAATAATTTTAATTAAAAACTTACATTTGCTATTCTTAAAAGATTAAAAGTTATGTCAGATACAATCGAAAAAGTAAAATGTTTAATTATAGGTTCTGGTCCAGCAGGTTATACTGCAGCAATTTATGCGGCTAGAGCTAATATGAATCCAGTTTTATATCAAGGGCAACAACCAGGGGGTCAGTTAACGACAACGAATGAAGTAGAAAATTTTCCAGGATATCCAGAAGGTGTAACCGGGCCTGAAATGATGGTTCAGTTGCAAGAGCAAGCAAAACGTTTTGGTTCTGATATTCGTGATGGATGGGCTACAAAAGTAGATTTCTCAGGAAATATTCATAAAGTTTGGATTAATGATACGATTGAAATTCACGCAGAAACGGTAATTATTTCTACTGGAGCTTCGGCTAAATATTTAGGATTAGAATCAGAACAACATTATTTAAAATTAGGGGGTGGTGTTTCAGCTTGTGCTGTTTGTGATGGATTTTTCTATAGAAATCAAGAAGTTGTAATCGTTGGAGCAGGAGATAGCGCTTGTGAAGAAGCACATTACCTTTCTAAATTATGTAAAAAAGTAACGATGTTAGTACGTAGCGATAAATTTAGAGCTTCTAAAATTATGGCAGAACGTGTACAAAAAACAGAAAACATCGAAATTTTGATGCACACGGAAACAGAAGAAGTTTTAGGTGATGGACAAGTAGTTACTGGAGTAAAAGTTAAAAACAGAGCTACAGGAGAAACGAAAGAAATTCCAGCAACAGGATTTTTCGTAGCAATAGGTCACAAACCAAACACAGATATTTTTGCGGATTACATTACGCTAGACGAAACTGGTTACATCGTAAATGTACCAGGAAGTTCTAAAACAAATGTACCAGGTGTTTTTGTAGCTGGTGATGCGGCAGATCATGTATATCGTCAGGCAATTACAGCTGCGGGAACAGGTTGTATGGCAGCTTTAGATGCAGAACGTTATTTAGCGGCGAAAGAGTAATTAGATTATCAAATATAAAAAAGCTCCTATTGAAAAATAGGAGCTTTTTGTTTTAAAACTATCTACTAATAGTAGCTATATCTTCTAACTTTAGCAATATATTTCGCTAAACGAATAACTTGGTGGCTATAACCGTATTCATTATCGTACCAAACGTACATTACAATGTTTTTTCCGTCTCCAGAAACAATAGTAGCGTTACTATCAAAAATAGCAGGAGCTGAAGTTCCTACGATATCTGAAGATACTAACTCGTTATTTAAAGAGTATTTAATTTGCTCTACAAGATCCCCTTCTAAAGCGTATTTTTTCATGATGTTGTTTACTTCTTCAATAGAAGTGTTTTTTCCAACTTCTAAATTCAATACTACTAATGAACCGTTTGGAACTGGTACACGAATCGCATTTGAAGTTAATTTTCCAGCTAATGCAGGTAATGCTTTTGCAACAGCACTTCCAGCACCTGTTTCAGTAATAACCATATTTAAAGCAGCAGCACGACCTCTACGGTATTTTTTGTGCATGTTATCTACTAAATTTTGGTCATTTGTATACGCGTGAATCGTTTCTAAGTGTCCTTTAACTACACCTAAAGTATCTTCAACTGCTTTTAAAACTGGAGTGATTGCGTTAGTTGTACAAGAAGCTGCAGAGAAAATGTTCACTTCATCTGGATTGTAATCTTCATGATTTACTCCGTAAACGATATTTGGAACTCCTTTTCCTGGTGCTGTCAATAAAACTTTATCAGCTCCTTTTGAAGATAAATGACGTTTTAATGCTTCTTCAGTTGTGAAAGCTCCTGTATTGTCTATTACTAATGCATCTTCAATTCCGTAAGCGGTGTAATCAATTTCTTCTGGAGAATTAGCTGTAATGATGTGAACTGTTGTTCCGTTAATCAATAAAGCATTGTTTTCTGGATCTGCAATAACTGAACCATTAAAATCACCATGAACGGAATCATAACGTAATAATGAAGCTCTTTTTTCTAATAAAACAGCGTCATTTTTATCTCTAGTAACAATTGCTCTTAAACGTAATTGTTGTCCTTTTCCAATTTTCGACATCATTTCACGAGCTAATAAACGACCAATTCTACCAAATCCATATAAAACCACATCTTTTGGTTTAATTTCTTGGAAGTTTTTAGCATTCTTTAATTTGTCGATTACGAATGCTTTAGCATCGTTGTATTTATCGTCTTCTAAATGATATTCGTAAGTTAATTTTCCAATATCAATTCTTGATGGTGGTAAATCTAAATCAACAATAGCGCTTGCGATTTCAACTGAATCAAAAACGTTGATAGGTTTTCCAACGAAAGCACCTGCATATTCATGTAAGTTGATGATTTCGCTAACGTTTTTGTCGATTAATTGATTGCGGAATAAAACCAATTCGATTGATTTATCATACCATAAATCACTGATGATTTTAATGAATTCTACACCAGCTTTTCTTCTGTCTGCCTGAAAAGCTAATTCTTTTTCGTATAAAGAGATATTGCTCATGAAAATAAATGTGTTGTTTTGTGGTGCAAAAGTATAGATTTCAATCGTTTTCGTAAAATTTTTTTAATAAAAAAACCAGACATTATTTTTGTCTGGTTTTAAAGCTTGTTTATTTATGTAGTTTTACATGATAATGCTATACATTTGACCGTTTTTAGAAATGATTTGGTATCTCGCTTTCTGATTTTCTTTCTTCGCTAAATAACTTGAAACGGTTTCCATATCTTTTGCTTTCATTCCATCGATACTGATAATAACGGCGCCATCTAGAATATCGCTATATTCTGCAAATTCAGGATTGTTTACTTTTTTAATTTTAATGCCTTCTTTTACATTGAATTGTTTTTTATCGGTAGTATCAAGTTCTTCAAACTCAATTCCGTTGAATTCGTAATTCAGAATTTCTTTTTTGGTTAACTTCACCGGAAGCGTTCTTTGTTTTCCATCGCGTAAAACCGTTACTTGAATGACATCGTTTGGTCTTTTTGTGTTAATGTAACCTGATAATTCTGAAAAACTAGTAATTTTTTTATCGTCTAATTGTATAATGATATCACCTTTATTCAATCCAGCTTTTTCAGCCCCAGAGTTTTTAGTTACTAAATTAACATAGAATCCTTGTGTTTCTTTGATGCCTAATTCTTTTGAGTAGCTTGAATTTAATTCTCTTCCTTCAACACCTAAAACGCCGCGTTGTACGTTTCCAAATTGCATTAAATCTTCGATGATTTTTCTGGTCAAATTCGATGGAACGGCAAATGAATATCCAGTATAACTTCCTGTTGGAGAAGAAATCATGGTGTTAATTCCGACCAATTCCCCACGTGTGTTTACCAAAGCACCACCACTGTTTCCTGGATTTACAGCAGCATCAGTTTGAATAAAGGATTGAATATTGTTATTTGATAAATTTCTAGCTTTTGCCGAAACAATTCCAGCTGTAACAGTAGAATTTAAGTTATACGGATTTCCAACAGCCAAAACCCATTCGCCTACTTTAATCGCATCTGAATCTCCAAAAACTACATAGGGTAACTTTTCGTCAGCATCTACTTTTAAAAGTGCGATATCCATTTTGGAATCAGTTCCAATTAATTTTGCTTTATAGGATTTGTTGTTGTTGAGTGTTACTTCAATTTCAGTTGCATCTTGAATTACGTGATTATTCGTTACAATGTAGCCATCTTCGGTAACGATAACTCCAGAACCTGTTCCAATTTGCGTTTGCTCTCTTGGACCTTGATAACCATAAATGAATTCCATTAATGGATTGCTTGGAACTTTTGAAATGCTTACGTTTTTAACGTGAACAACTGCGTGAACCGTGTTTTCTGCTGCGGTTGTAAAATCAATATTTTCAGCTCCTAAACTAACATTTTTTGAATAATTAGGAGAAGCTATAGTTAGTTTTCCTGAATTATTAGGCTCTAAAAAGAATTTGTAAGCGCCTAAAGTTACGGCACCACTTAATAACGAAACCGCAAATAAACTTCCAAATTTTTTCATCTTTTTTAAATTTTTGTTCACTCAAAATTATAACAAAAAATATTCCAAAAAATCACTTTAACGCTCGATTAACAATGTTTAACATCTTATTAATAATTCGTACTTTTGTATAAATTAATAAGACGATGCAACTTACCTTTTATAAATATCAAGGGACTGGAAACGATTTTGTCATGGTTGACAATCGAACAGAATTTTTCCCAAAAGACAACACCGAACTCATCGAAAAATTGTGTGACAGAAGATTTGGTATAGGTGCTGATGGCTTGATTTTGCTAGAAAACCATTCGGAATATGATTTTAAAATGGTCTACTATAATTCAGATGGTAACGAAAGTTCAATGTGTGGAAATGGCGGAAGATGTTTAGTTGCTTTTGCCAAACAAATGGGCGTAATCGAAAATAAAGCCGAGTTTGAAGCTGTTGATGGTTATCATTATGCAACGATTGATACGAACGGAATTGTAGCGCTTCAAATGAAAGATGTTGATACAGTAAATCAACATGAAGATTACACTTTTTTAAATACGGGTTCGCCTCATCATGTGCAATTGGTAGATAATTTAGTAGAATTAGATATTAAGACGGAAGGTGCTAAAATTCGTTATTCCGATTTGTATGGAAAAGCAGGAAGTAATGTCAATTTTGTATATCAATTAGCGAATGACATTTTTGCAGTTCGTACCTATGAGCGAGGCGTTGAAGATGAAACTTTGTCTTGTGGAACAGGAGTAACAGCGGTTGCTATCGCGATGCATCGAACCGGAAAAACAAACAACAATATCATAGATTTAAACGTAGAAGGCGGAAAATTAAAAGTTCAATTTGATGTAGATAACGGAAAATACACCAACGTTTTCTTGATTGGACAAGCAACTTTTGTTTTTGAAGGAAAAATTGATTTAGATTTTTGAATTTGTAATTGAACTTGTAAATGATAACATTAAAAGGAACTACCATCTACCTGCGCGCACTCGAACCCGAAGATTTAGAGTTTATCTACAAAATAGAAAACAACGAATCAGTTTGGGAAGTAAGCAACACGCAAACACCATACAGTCGATTTTTGATTCGTCAGTATTTAGAAAATGCACATCAGGATATTTATGAAGCCAAACAGTTGCGATTAGCTATTTGCTTAAACGACACTTTTGAAGCAGTGGGTTTAATCGACTTATTTGATTTTGATCCTAAAAATAATAGAGCAGGAGTTGGGATTGTAATTTCAAATGAAGCAAATCGAAATTCAGGAATCGGTTCCGAAGCTACACAACTTGTTATCAATTACGCATTCAATCAATTGCAATTGCATCAATTATACGCAAATATTGGTTCAAAAAATGAAATTAGTATTTCGCTTTTTACTAAATTTGGCTTTCAAAAAATCGGAGTAAAAAAAGATTGGAATAAAATCAACAATCAATACGAAGATGAAATGTTATATCAATTAATCAATCACATTTAAAAAATAACCCCTTGAACGTAAAAAAAATAATTTCAATAATCGCTGTTGCCGGAATTGTAGTTGCAACTGCAGTTGGTGTTTATGTCTATTTCAAAGCTTTTACACCTAATACTCAATTTTCACAAGATGAAGTTTATGTTTACATTCCTTCGAATTCAACTTATGAACAAGTGGTCGAAATTGTAAAACCGCTTGTAAAAGATTTTGAAAAATTTGATTTCGTAGCTACATCAAGAAATTACAGTACCAATGTTAAAGCCGGAAAATTCCTTTTCAAAAAAGACATGACCAGTTTTGATATGGTAAGAAGTTTACGTTTAAACGTCCCAGTAAAAGTAGCTTTTAACAATCAAGAAACATTAGGAAAGTTAGTACAACGTTTAGCAACTCAATTAGAACCAGATAGTTTAAAATTAGAAGTAGCGTTTACTAATACGCCTTTTTTAGAAGAAAACGGATTAACAGAAGAAACGATTTTAGCACTTTTTATTCCGAATACATACGAGTTCTATTGGAATACACCTGCAGACAAAATCGCTCAAAAATTAGCAAAAGAATACCGTATTTTCTGGAATAATGAGCGTACTGAAAAAGCAAAAGCGTTAGGATTAACTCCAATTCAAGTGTATACCTTAGCTTCAATTGTACATAAAGAAACGGCTAAAGTAGATGAAAGACCAACAGTAGCTGGGGTTTACTTAAACCGTTTGAAACAAGATATGCCGTTACAAGCTGACCCAACCGTAATTTTTGCAATTAAAAAACGTTCGGGTAATTTTGACCAAGAAATCAAACGTGTTTTCTTTAACGATTTGCGAATTAATTCTCCTTATAATACTTATACCAACAAAGGGTTACCTCCTGGACCAATTGCTATGCCTGATGTTTCGGCTATCGATGCGGTTTTAAATGCAGAAAAACACGATTATATTTATTTCTGTGCCAATCCAGACAAACCGGGCTATCACGCTTTTGCATCAAGTTACGAAGCACACCAAGTGAACGCAAAAAAATATGCAGAGTGGGTTACGAAGTTAGGAATTGATCGTTAAATTTTTGAAGCGAATGGTATGGGCTTTCTTGGTTTCCATGTTCCTGCTTTCCGTTGCAATCTTTTATAAAACTTTAGGGTTTTATAAAAGGATTTCCACTGCAATCACGGCTAGTTGGCTATTCGTTTTTTTGTTTATATCTGTTTTTTCTCAGGCGCAATCAAGTATCAATACTTTTTTAAAACCTTCTGATACCCTAAATAAGTCAAGAAGAACTGACGTTTATATTGGCGAATCCGTTGCTTTGGGTGCTACTTTAATGGTTTAAATCAAATTTGGTACAAAGATTATCCACAAACTAATTTCCATTTCATCAATGATAATAAGCAGTGGTTACAAATGGATAAATTGGGACATTTATATTCAACCTATCATTTAGGTAGAGTAGGTTCCGAAATGTTACAATGGAGTGGTGCTTCAAGAAAAGAACAATTAATTTATGGATCTACTCTTGGATTAGGATTTTTAACGGTAGTTGAGGTTTTTGATGGTTTTTCACAAGAATGGGGAGCATCTTCAGGTGATATAATTGCCAATGTTTCTGGAACAGCGCTTTATGTATCGCAAGAAGTACTTTGGAAAGAACAACGTATCACGCCTAAATTTTCATTTCATCAAACTAAATTCGCTTCGCAACGTCCAGAAACATTAGGCGCTTCTTTTAACGAAGAAATTTTAAAAGACTATAATGGTCAAACGTATTGGTTGTCGTTCAATGTTCATTCGTTCACAAAAGATAAGTTTGTTCCTAAGTGGTTAAACCTTGCTATAGGCTACGGTGGAGAAGGAATGCTGTACGGAAAAGATGCCGAAGCAATAGAAAATGGAATCATTCAAAACCCATATCGTCAATTTTATCTGAGTTTGGATGTTGACTTGATGAAAATTACTACAAAATCACATTTTTTAAAGACGCTTTTTTCGGTTTTTAACACAATAAAAATTCCAGCACCTACTTTGCAATACGATGAGTATAACGGACTTAGAGCGCACTTCATCTACTTTTAGAAAAGATTAACGTGTTGTAAATCAACATTATAATTTTTTTGTATATTTGCATCGGTAATTTCAGATGGGTGACAGACGCTGAGAAATAACAATTCATGATAAAAAAAAGGTCGTATTTTATAGGATTGACACTCCTAGTATTAATCGTTTCTTCAGGTTTTATAACCTTTAAGGAAGAAAAATTGGAAGGATTTCATTTGTCGAACTACGAAGGTATTAAATACCATGTTCCAAATGAATATGAGAGCGAAGAAGTAATTAGTCCAGTTAAAGTGCCAAATGTTGGTAAATCATTTTCTGGTTTTGCTCAAAAAATGGCTTACAAAGAGTCAAGAGGTATGTTACATTTAGTGAATCCATACGGATACATGGGTAAATACCAATTCGGGAGAAGTACACTACGCACTGTGGGTATTTATGATTTTCAAGAATTTTTACGTAACGCTGAATGGCAAGATGAAGCTTTTAAAGCTTTAATTGCTAGAAACAAGTGGAAATTACGTAAAGAAATTCAAAAATATTCTGGTAGAGTAATTAATGGTGTAGAAATTACAGAATCTGGTTTAGTTGCGGCAGCGCATTTAGGCGGAGCGGGTTCGGTAAAAAAATATTTAAGAAGTAATGGACGCAATGGTTTCAAAGATGGTTTTGGAACATCGTTATCAAGCTACATCAGAAAATTTTCAAATTACGATATTTCGCACATCGAAGCAGATGCAAATGCTAAAGTAGATTTAGAGTAATTTTACATTTTGTGAATAATAAAAATACAAGGTCGATTATGTAAATCGGCCTTTTCTTTTTTCCATTCGTTAACCGTTTTGGTTTTTATGAATTCTGTTGGTAACGTAATATCGCATGCCACACATAAAAGAGTACTCGGTTGTAGAATCTGCAACAAATCTTCCATCAATTTATTATTGCGATAAGGAGTTTCAATAAACAATTGCGACTGATTTTTATCTTGTGACAAACGTTCGAAATTTTTTAACGCTTGTTTTTTATCGTTTTTATCGATAGGCAAATAACCATTAAAAGCAAAGCTCTGTCCATTCATTCCACTAGCCATCAAAGCTAATAAAATAGAACTTGGTCCCACTAAAGGTACTACTTGAATTCCTTTTTCATGTGCTAGTTTCACAATTACAGCGCCAGGGTCAGCTACTCCAGGACAACCAGATTCACTCATTAATCCAATGTTTTCGCCTCTTAATAAAGGTTGGATGAATTCGTTGTGCTCAGCGAAATCTGTGTGTTTATTTAGAACCGAAATCTTTAAATCAGGTTGTTTTTTTTCGGGATGAATGCTTTTGATGAACTTTCGAGCGGTTTTCTCGTTTTCAACAATATAATAATCCACAAAATCAATGGTTCTCTTTATGGTTTGAGGTAAAACATCTTCAGGAACTACCGTAGTTTCTCCAGGATTAGAAAGTGTAATAGGAATTAAGTAGAGTTTGCCTAAAGTATTTGATTTCATGATATTATTGCTTAAGTTTTCTTGCGATTTCCTCACAAGCTTGGTCTAACATATCAAAAACGTTTTCAAATCCATCTTGACCACCATAATATGGGTCGGGAACATCGACGTTTTCATTTGGGAAAATTTCGTTTAAAATGAGCTTGACTTTTGATTTTGCTTCTTCATTTGGAGCTAAAGCTAGAACATCTTTAAAATTGGAATTATCCATTACAAAAATATGGTCAAAAGTCTCAAAATCACTTTTTTTGAATTGTCTAGCTCTTTGATTGGTAATGTCTAAACCTCTGTTTTTTGCTGTTGATATCGAACGTTTGTCAGGTAATTCGCCTGCGTGCCAGCCACCAGTTCCTGCTGAATCAACTATAAAATCTTCGGAAAGATTAGATCGCATAATTCCTTCTGCCAAAGGAGAACGGCAAATATTTCCTAAGCAAACCATTAAGATTTTTGTAGCCATGAATTATAGCGATAACTTCTTGTTGATATCGTCAACGAATTTACGGAATTGTTTGTCAGTAGTAACTAAGTTATCAACTGTTTTACAAGCATGAAGAACCGTTGCGTGGTCTCTGTCTCCAATTTGCGAACCAATGTTTGCTAAAGAAGCTTTCGTAAATTTCTTAGCAAAGAACATCGCTAATTGTCTAGCTTGTACAACGTGACGTTTTCTGGTTTTTGACTGTAACGTTTCAACATCCAATTGGAAATAATCAGAAACAATTTTCTGAATATAATCAATTGAAATTTCACGTTTTACGTTTTTAACGAATTTCTCAACCACTTGCTTAGCTAAATCAATAGTAACTTCACGTTTATTGAAAGAAGATTGAGCAATCAATGAAATAATAGCGCCTTCTAATTCACGAACGTTAGATTTAATATTCTTAGCTACGTATTCAATAATTTCTTCTGGCATTTCCACTCCGTCACGGAATAAAATGTTCTTCAAAATTGAAATACGCGTTTCGTAGTCAGGTTGGTGTAATTCTGCTGATAATCCCCATTTGAAACGAGATAGTAAGCGTTGCTCAATATCTTGCATGTCAACTGGTGCTTTGTCAGAAGTAAGAATTACTTGTTTTCCGTTTTGGTGTAAGTGATTGAAGATGTGGAAAAATACATCTTGCGTTCCTGATTTACCCGATAAAAATTGTACGTCATCGATTATTAAAACATCAATTAATTGATAGAAGTGAATAAAATCGTTACGTGTGTTTTTCTTAACGGAGTCAATATATTGTTGTGTGAATATTTCAGCCGAAATATACAACACGGTTTTTTCTGGATATTTATCTTTAATTTCAACCCCAATAGCATGAGCCAAGTGTGTTTTTCCTAATCCAACACCACCAAAAATCAGCAAGGGATTGAATGAAGTGCCACCAGGTTTGTTAGCTACTGCCATACCTGCACTTCTAGCTAATCGGTTGGAATCACCTTCAAGGAAGTTGTCAAAACTGTAGTTAGCATTTAATTGCGATTCGATTTTTAAATTTCGAATTCCAGGTATGACAAAAGGATTTTTTAATTCTGGATTTTTATTAACAATTGGCACGTCAACTTCTTGAGGTTTTACCGGAGTTCTGTTGTAACTCGGAATTTGCTCAGTAAACGGAAGTTTATTGCCATAAGTGTTTTCCATCTTAATTTTATACAATAACTTTGCACCAGGTCCTAGCTCTTTTGTTAAAGCCACTTTTAATAATTTTACATAGTGTTCTTCTAACCATTCGTAGAAGAATTTACTAGGTACTTGAATTGACAACGCGTTATCGTTTAGTTCAACTGACTGTATAGGTTCAAACCAAGTTTTGTAAGCTTGATCTTGAATATTGTCTTTTATAAAAGACAGACAGTTGTTCCATACCGATTGCGCAGTTTTTGTCATAGATTCAAAATTATTACGAGTTATCTTTTTGTTTTGTAAGGTTACAAAAGGACAACAGAAAATCTTTTCTGTTAGTGTGATTTGGGATAGCAAATATGTGAACAAAATATTGTAAAAAAAAATTTTTTACTATTGATTTAATGAAAAAAAATTTGTAGTGAAAAAAGTGTTTTGAATATATAAATTTAAAGTTTTTTTAACATGAGAGAATATACTTACCAAGTTAGGGTTCGTTATGCTGAAACAGATCAAATGGGTGTTGTTTACCACGGAAATTATGCGCAATATTTTGAGATGGGACGCGTGGAATGGCTAAGAAATTTAGGGATTTCGTACAAGTGGATGGAAGAAAATGGTGTAATGCTTCCAGTGGTTTCGTTAACTATGAATTACAAAAAGCCTGCAAGATATGATGATCTGTTAAATGTTAAAACAATCTTAAAAAGTCAGACTTCAGTAAAGATAGAATTTGACTACGAAATTTATAATGAAGATAATGAGTTATTAACAACAGGATACTCAATGTTAGTATTTGTAGACATGAAAACAGGTCGTCCAATATTACCTCCAGATTATGTTGTTGAAAAAATAAATTCGTTTCTAGAAGTTTAAATTTCGATAAGTTTTATTTCGTATAAATTTTCAAAAGTGTCCAATAGATTTTGGACATTTTTTTTTCTAGTAGCAATTTCAATTTCGCAATCCATTTCCATTTTTTGGGCTATAATTAGTAAATTCTTTTCCTTTATAATACGCATCACTTTATTCATGTTAGCGTATTCAAATGAAATAATAAAATGTTTATCAATGGTGCGCTCAACAATTTCAGAATTTTCTAAAGCCATTTGTGCAGTGTTTTTATAGGCTGATATTAATCCACCCACACCCAGTTTTATTCCGCCGAAGTAACGAACTACTACTACTAAAATATTAGTAACTTCAAAAGATTGGATTTGACCATAAATAGGCATGCCTGCACTGTTATTGGGTTCTCCATCATCATTTGCTCGATACTGAATTTTTTCTGTACCAATTTGGTAAGCATAACACCAATGTCGTGCAGAAAAATGTTCTTTTCGCAAATGTTCTAAAATTTTTTTAACTTCTTCCTCAGAGGTTACAGGAAAAGCATATCCAAAGAATTTACTATTTTTTTCTTTAAATAAAACTTCTTCAGAAGCAACTGCAATAGTTTTATATGTGTCTTTTTCTGTAAACTCCATATTAATAGGTTACTAAAAATAACGCAAAAAGTGCCAATCCTATTCCGAAAGCATTTCGAACAGAAATTCTCTCTTTAAAGAACAAGATGCCAGCGAAAGTTGATACAATTACGATAGCTATATTGTGAATAGTAAATAGTGTAGCACTTTCAAATGCTTTAGCTTCTAACATTTTAACTAAAAAGTATAACGAGAAATAATTTGGTAAACCCAAAGCGATTCCACCCAAAATATTTCTGCCTGAAAATTGAATTTTTCCTTTGAGAGTTAAAAATAGAATCGTAAGTATGCCTACACTAAAAGCGCAAAAAAAAGTGAGAGTAGAAAACAATCCAATTTTATTTGAAGGGACATAAAATGTTTGTAAATATTTTAAACTCGCATCAATTGTGCCAGCTCCAATAAACACCAAGATAGGATATAAAAGATTTGATGCTTTTTGAATTTCGCCAGTTTCTTTTTTAGAGGTAAAATAAACGGCTATCAAAGCCAATAGAATCCCAATAATTTTTATGATATTCAGTTGTTCGTTATATAAGATAACACCTAATGAAATAGGAATAATCACCGACATTTTTGAAGCTACTGAAGCTACTGAAAGTCCGTTTTTTTGAGATGTTAAAGTAGTAGCGTAAAATGTTGAAATAAAAATAAATCCTAATAATATACTACCTTTAAACCAATCTTCTTTAACTATTTGTGTTGGAACTAACCTTGTGTCTAAAGTTAAAAGACCAACAAAAAAAGCGATAAAATAATTTACTACTAAAGCTTGTAAAGTGTCAATATTGAATTTTGCAAAAAGTTTGATGATAACAAAAAGAACGGCATTAAATAGAATGCTAAGTAGTAAATAAATCACGGCGTTTAAATAATTTTTTTATCGAATAATTGCGTTACATCTTCAATACCTGGTTGAATGTTCCAAACTTGTAATCCAAGTTTTGCAGCTACCTCTGTATTTTCTTTTTTATCGTCTATGAAAAACGTTTTTTTTGGGTTTAAATTATGATTGTTTATAACATATTTAAAAGCATTTTCATCTGGTTTACGTATGCCAATTTCGTAAGAAAAGTAAACTTTTTCAAAGCAACTATAAAAATCGCGTGCAAAAGTTTCGCCCTCTTGTAGCTCAAATTTTTCAATATGGGTGTGATCGGTATTGCTTAAAAGAAATAATTTGTATTTTGAAGCTATCATTTGAAGAAATTCTAGTCGATACAAAGGAAAATCTCCCAAAATTGAATTCCATGCCTCTTTAATTTCTTCCACACTCGCATTGGGTAAATGTTTTTGAAAACCTTCTAAAAATTCAATTTCTGAAATCATTCCAGTTTCATATTTTTTATTTAAAGCATCCAAATCATCGTGCCAAGCCGTTAAACCTAGTTTTCTGAATTCGGTATCAATAGCTTGTTTATTCAAATTGATAAAAACATCGCCAAAGTCAAAAATAATTGCTTCAATCATAATTCTTGAAAATTTTAAGTTCATCATTCCTTATGTCAAAACTAGCAACCGGATTTCCGGAAATATTTGGGGCTAATGTGCCGTTTTGAAATGTTGTGTCTCCTCTGAAAACTCTAGCTTCATCCCATAAATTCGCATCTATAAAAGATTGTAAAGTTTTACTTCCTCCTTCAATTATAACGGATTGTATATTGTTTTTATACAAAATAGCGCAAATTGAAGAAATCAGGTGATTATCAAAGATAGCATTTTCGTAAATACAATTTTCAGTTGAAATGAATTTTTCGTTTTCTGTAATGAAAATTGTTTTTTGCGAATTGTTCTTAACGTGATAGTTTTCAGAAATTTTTCCCGATTTATCCAACACAATTCGGATCGGATTATTTCCTGAAAAATCACGTGCATCTAATTTTGGGTTATCGTCTAAAACAGTATTTGTTCCTACTAAAATAGCTTGTTCTTCTGTGCGCCATTTGTGAACTAATTGTCTAGAATATAGATTTGTAATCCAAACTGGACTTTTTTCTTCTCTCGAAATCGGGGCAATAAATCCATCAGCGGTTTCGGCCCATTTCAAAATAATAAAAGGTCTTTTCTTTTGATGAAAGGTAAAAAATCGCTTGTTGAGTTCGTTGCATTCGTCTTCTAAAATTCCAACGGTTACATTTTTTCCACTTTCGACCAATTTTTTAATGCCATTTCCAGCCACTTTTGCAAAAGGGTCAACGGTTCCAACTACAACATTCGGGATTTTATTAGCAATGATTAAATCGCAACATGGAGGTGTTTTCCCGAAGTGACTACACGGTTCTAAACTCACGTAAATTGTAGCTTCTTTTAACAACGATTTGTCTTTTACTGAATTCACAGCATTGACTTCCGCATGAGGTTCGCCTGCTTTTTTGTGCCAACCTTCGCCAATGATTTTACCATCATGCACAATCACACTTCCTACCAACGGATTAGGATACGTAGTTCCCAAACCATTTTTGGCGAGTTCAATACAGCGTTTCATGTAAAATTCGTGCATCGTCATAATACAAAAGTAGTATTTTTAAATAGAATTAATAATCGATTCTACCAATTTACGTACTTTTACCCAACAATAAAAATGCTATGCTAATTAGAGAAATCCAACAAAATGATAATGAGTCGATTGCTAAAGTAATTCGTGATATTTTTCATGAATTAGATGCGCCAAAAGTCGGAACAGCTTATGCAGATCCCATTTTAGATACGTTATACGAAGTATATCAAGCACCACGTTCTGTATATTATGTTGTGGAAAAAGATGGAAAAGTGGTTGGAGGTTGTGGTATTGCGCCTCTAGAAAATGCAGCTGCTTCTGTATGCGAGTTGCAAAAAATGTACTTTGCTCCTAAAATCAGAGGAATTGGTTATGCGGAAAAAATCATTGAAAAATGTTTAGAATATGCCAAAACACAAGGATTTGAAATCTGTTATTTAGAAACCTTATCTTTCATGACAACCGCACAAAAACTATACAAAAGAATAGGTTTTGAAAATATTGATGGTCCCATGGGAAATACAGGTCATAACAGTTGTGAAGTTTGGATGACGAAGAAGTTGTAGAATTAAGATTTCAGTATTAAGAATTAAGACCAATTTAGCTTATGCTACTAAAACAATACAAAACCCACTTTTTCGATTCCTTAAAAAACATTCAGGACGAACAAGAAATCGAAAGTTTCTTTTTCATCCTAACCGAATATTTGCATAATATTAAGCGAGTAGATGTTGCTTTGAATCCGAATTTTGAACTTTCAGAAGATGATGTTGAAAAATGGAATGCGATTTTAGCTGAATTACAACTAGAAAAACCCATTCAGTACATCACAGGAGAAGCTTGGTTTTTCAGATTACGTTTTGAAGTCAATGAAAACACTTTAATTCCAAGACCTGAAACTGAGGAATTGGTAGAGTGGATTTTGAGTTCATCCATCATCCATCATCCATCATCCATTTTAGATATTGGAACGGGAACAGGATGTATTCCGATTTCATTAAAAACTAATTTACCTAAAGCTAATGTATCGGCAATTGATGTTTCCGAAAAAGCATTAGAAGTGGCTAAAAGAAATGCGATTTCAAATAAAGTTGATATTAGTTTTATTCAAGCTAACATATTAGAAGTGGAAGATTTGAGTCAATATTTTGATATCATCGTTTCCAATCCACCTTATGTTCGTAATTTAGAAAAAGAAGAAATCAAGAAAAATGTATTAGACTACGAACCGCATTTAGCGTTATTTGTAGAAGATACTGATGCGTTACTTTTTTATAGAAAAATTGCGCAATTAGCCTTGAAAAACTTAGCTCCAAACGGATTATTATTCTTTGAAATTAATCAATATTTAGGAAAAGAAACGGTTGAGTTACTTGAAAATCTAGGTTTCAAAAATATCGAATTGAAAAAAGACATGTATGGTAATGATCGAATGATTAAGTGTAAAAAGTAAAAAGTAAAAAGTAAAAAGTAATTTTGCACTAATCACTAATCACTCATATCGCAACGCTTCCACAGGATCTAATTTCGATGCTTTTATCGCAGGAATTAATCCAGAAAGTATTGTAACGGCAAAAGTTACTATAAAAGCCCATATAATTGCCATCCAAGGTGTTGTAAAAGCGAAGCCAATAGCTGATGCGATTCCAAATCCAATTAAAATTCCTAAAATGATACCAACAATTCCTCCAATTTGACCAATAATCAAAGTTTCGGTAAAAAACTGCCACGCAATCGTACTTCGTTTCGCACCAAGTGATTTTCTAACTCCAATTTCTCGCGTTCTTTCGGTAACAGAAACCAACATGATGTTCATTAAGGCAATAGAAGAACCAAAAATGGTAATAATTCCAATTACCCATGCCGAAATTCCCAAAACAGCTGTATTAGAAAGTAAGGTTTGAATTAAATCATCGCTTCGTTCTATTCCGAAGTTATCTTTTTCTATTGGATTTAGTTTACGAACTCTTCGCATTGTGATAATGGCATCATCAACCGCTTCATCCAGCAAACCTTCATTGGTAACCATAACATCTAAATCGTAGTTAATGTTTGGAGCAGAAAACAATGAACGTGCCACTTGCGTTGGAATCAAAACACGTAAATCTTGACTGTTTCCAAAAGTAGAACCTTTCTCTTTTAAAACCCCAATCACTTTAAATTTGGCACCACGAATAGAAATGGTTTTGTCTAACGGATTGATGTTTTCAAACAATCCTTTTTCAAAATCCGACCCTAAAACACAAACATAATTGTTGTTTGCTATGTCAAAGGAATTGAAATTTCTACCTTTTACAACTTCTAATCCTTTATTCGGACAAAAATTTTCATCTACACCAAC
This sequence comes from Flavobacterium sp. UBA6195, assembly GCF_002422095.1. Classification (GTDB taxonomy): domain Bacteria; phylum Bacteroidota; class Bacteroidia; order Flavobacteriales; family Flavobacteriaceae; genus Flavobacterium. The sequence continues at coordinate 8,507 of NZ_DITB01000027.1, read as the reverse complement.
GATAGAAATTTCTGGATCGGTCTTTTTCTCTCCATATTTTACTTCAACTGCCGAGCCTGCTGTAAATGATAAAGATGTTGTTGTAAACGGAAAATTAAATTTATCTTGAAATGATTTAGCTTCTGGATAACTGATGATAGGATTGACACGTTGTTCGGTATCGTTTTGATTAATTTCAGACGAAAAATCATATTGACTAATAGAAAAAGTATTCGCTCCCATAGAAGCAAAATCTTTTAAAATTGTATTCTCTAGCGCTGAAACTACCGTAAGAATCCCAACCAAAGCCGTGATTCCAATAGCAATAATCATAACCGTTAACGAAGTACGCAAGGCCTGACTTCTTATTGAATCAAGCGCAATTTTTGTATTTTCCTTAAATAATCCTACCATGACTATAAGACTAAATAATTTATTTTTTGTTACATATTTAAAGTAAGAAATTTGTCAGTTCGAGCGAAGTCGAGAACTTTTAATGAATGAATCTCGACTTCGCTCGATTTGATAATCATATAGCAGTAACTTGAATTTTTTAAATCTCCGAATTGATTTTTAATACTGCTAAATATATTCGATATTTGCACAAAGAAATTTTTAAGATTTCTATGCTTTCAGAAATCTAAATTCTAAATTCTAAATTTAAAATGGCACAAAAACCAAGCATACCAAAAGGAACCCGAGATTTTTCACCAGCAGAAGTGGCGAAACGCAATTATATTTTCAGTACGATAAAAACCAATTTTGAGAAATTTGGCTTTCAACCTATTGAAACGCCTTCGTTTGAAAATTCCGAAACCTTAATGGGAAAATATGGTGAAGAAGGTGATCGTTTGATTTTTAAGATTTTGAATTCAGGAGTTTACTTGGATAAAGTTCCAATGGAAGAACTACAAACCATAAACTACAAACAATTAACTTCTAAAATTTCCGAAAAAGCTCTTCGTTACGATTTAACCGTTCCTTTTGCGCGTTATGTTGTACAACATCAAAACGAAATTGAGTTTCCGTTCAAGCGTTACCAAATTCAACCGGTTTGGCGTGCGGATAGACCTCAAAAAGGACGTTTTAGAGAGTTTTATCAATGTGATGCCGATGTGGTGGGTTCGAATTCGCTTTGGCAAGAAGTGGAGTTGGTGCAATTGTATGATTCGGTTTTTAGTCAGTTAGGTTTAGGTGGCGTTACTATTAAAATTAACAATCGCAAAATATTATCTGGAATTGCTGAGGTAATTGGCGCTTCGGATAAATTGATTGATTTTACGGTAGCTTTAGATAAATTGGACAAAATAGGTGAGGACGGCGTGAAAAAAGAAATGTTAGAAAAAGGCATTTCGGAAACGGCGATTGAAAAAGTGCAACCGTTGTTCAATTTCACAGGAACCATCAACGAAAAAATAGAAAAATTAGCACAATTACTTGCCAATTCAGAAGAAGGAATGAAAGGTGTTAACGAGTTGCAATTCATTTGTGATAACGTTACGACTTTAGGTTTGCAAACTGCTTTCTTGGATTTAGATGTTACGTTAGCGCGTGGTTTAAATTATTACACAGGCGCCATTTTTGAAGTTGCAGCGCCAAAAGGTGTGGCAATGGGTTCGATTGGTGGCGGTGGTCGTTATGATGACTTGACAGGGATTTTCGGATTGAAAAATATGTCGGGTGTAGGAATTTCGTTTGGTTTAGATCGAATTGCTTTGGTAATGGAAGAAGTTGGTTTGTTTCCAGAAGCTGTTTTAGCAACATCAAAAGCGTTGTTCTTAAACTTTGGTGATAAAGAAGCTTTGTATGCGATGAAAGCCATTGGAAAATTACGCCAAAAAGGAATCAAAGTGGAGTTATATCCAGATAAATCAAAAATCGACAAACAATTCAAACACGCAGACAGAAGAGGAATTCCATTTGCAGTAATTGTAGGAGAATCGGAAATAGAGCGTGAAGAATTTGGGTTGAAAAACTTAGCTACTGGCGAACAACAAAAAGTGGACTTTGCAACATTAGTTACTTTATTACAATAATTAAAAGCTGAACTTTGTCCTTGAACTTGTAATTGATTTTTATATGAATGTAGACGACGAAGCTAAAAAAGTAATTTGGTCCCTTCAGAATAACAAACGTACTGAAGCAGAACGAAATGTATTTGCTCCAACCGGTAAAAAACCGATGAATAAAAACGTAGTTTATGTTTTGTCGGCGATAGGAATTACTTTTTTAATGAGTTTTGCGTTGTCGTTATTTTCTAAAGAAACTACCCAATTTTGTTTTTTGATTGAAAGTTATTGCTTTAATTCAACCGAAAATCCAATGGCTTACACGTTTTATATTTTCATGAATCTTTGGATTTTGATTTTAGGTATTGGTGTTGCTTATTTGATTGGTAAAATGTTAGGTGATCGATTCAAAATTTAGTTTCACACAGAGATACGCAGAGTTTTTTTGCTTTTGATTGTGCTGAAAAGAGATACACAGATTGAATTCTGCTTGATTTTTGAACTTGTAATTGTCTTTGCTTACCCATTTTTAAAAATCTCTTTGACAGCTGCTTCGTAACTCTTGCTATTTCCCGCTTTTTTTATCTTTTTGAATGTCTTTTGTGGATTTGAAAATGATTCCGAAAAGTATTCCCAAAAACCAAGCATTTTCATGCGAATAGGGGTAGGACCTTGTAAATACGCATCGTATTCTCGGTAAATTTCATCGTGAAAAGCTTCAAAAATTTCGAATCTGTTTTTCGGATATTCAGTAGTATTGTTTTTTATCATTGAAGGTAAAAAAGGATCGGCAATCAAGCCTCTCCCTATCATCCAATGGTCAATAGATGGAAAACGTTCTTGTAATTCTTTGAATTTTGCTACCGAAGTAATGTCGCCATTGTAATAAATCTTCTGTTTTGAAGTCTCTAAGCATTTCTGAAACGAATCTAAATCGACACCACCTTTGTACAATTGTTTGCCAATTCGAGCATGAATCGCAATATTTTTAATTGGATATTGTTCTAAAATGGGGAAAACATCTAAAATTTCGGTTGGGTTTTCGTAACCCATTCGCATTTTTATTGAAACAATAATGTCGGTTTCATTATGAACTCGTTTTAAGATATGTTCAATTTGTGAGGTATTGCTAATCAATCCCGAACCCATTCCACATTTAGCTACCATAGGATACGGACAGCCTAAGTTCCAATTTAATTCTTTGTACCCAAATTGTTGCACATATTTTGTTACAAATAAAAATTCTTCGGCATCATTAGTAATGATTTGTGGAATAACCTCTAAAGTAGTGTTGTTTTCGGGAAGAATATCACGCTCGTACGAACCTTTTACAATTAATTTACCATTTAATTTAATGTAGGGAGAATAAAACGTATCAATGCCACCAAAGTGTTTGTGAAATGCCTTTCGAAATCTAAAATCGGTGAAACCTTGTAATGGAGAAGAAAGTAATGTGCTATTCATGAAGCAAAGATAAGAGAAACGAATTGATTACTATCTTTTCTGTTTAAATATCCAATCATAAATGGCATTTTCATGAAACAAGCGTTCAACATTGCTGTGATTTCCACCTTTTATAATGGTTAAAGTAACATTAGCATTTTCATCGCATTTTTTTATAGCCTCTACTATTTTTTTTGATTCCGACATTGGAACAATATAATCTACATTACCATGTTGAATCCATAAAGGAATTGTTGCTAATTTGCACGCATCTTTAACATTTCCCCCACCACAAATTGCTACGGCAGCAGTAATTTTTTCAGGATATTTTCCAGCAAAATGTAGCGTTCCATAACCGCCTAAACTCATCCCGCAAACGTAAATTCGAGATTCGTCTACGTTATAATTTTTCTTTACGTATTCTAAAACTTCTAAGACTTTATCCGGATTCCAGTTTCCTTTCGCTAATTGAGGAGCAATAACAATACCAGGAATTTTTTTGCCTTTATCCATAGCATATAAAACACCATAGCGTCTTACCCTATTTAAATCTGTCCCTGATAAACTTTTTCCGTGAAGAAATATTAGGATTGGTTGTTTTTCTATTTTTTCTTTTTCTGGAACATTAATCCAAAATGGATAAGAGGTTTTGTTTTTTATAGTTTTTAATTGGGAATAGCTTAAAGAACAAATGAATATAGATAAAAATATAAAAAGTTTTTTTAATTTCATTATCAATGGATTAGAGGGTTTTAAGATGTAAACGGAAATGTAACCAAAAACATACCGTTGTATTTTTTTTAATTTTTTTCTGCTTTTACGAGTGTAAAATCTCTTTATTATTCGTAAATCGTGTTTGATGATTTGTAATGAAGAAAAAAATAAACAATACATCAAAAATACATAATACAATTATACTAATAGAACCTTTTTTTGTTTTATTTTTGAAATTCAAATACGGGTGGTATGTATAGCGGATTTAAATTTCAAATTTTCTCTAATGATTATTATAAAAATATAAGAAGATATTTATTTTTTTTATCTTTAATATACTTGTATTACTTTTATATTTTTTTAATTCAAGACGGATTGTCTTTAAATTGTTTGGTTTATTTCTTTACTTTTTTGTTTACTTTCTTAACTATATTTTTACTAAAGAAAAAATTTTTAAGTGTTGAAATTTTTAAACGTTTAGCTTTAATTTTTATTATCTACTTAAATTTTTTACACTATCTAGTTGCATACTCCTTGAATTTTACAGTTAATAATATTTATTTTCAATTTTCAATCATTACTAGCATTCCTATAATATTTGATTTTAAAACCGATAAAAGAAAAATTTTTATTATCATTTTTACAACTCTTGTTTTTTTTGTAATTCATGGTGTTTCACAAATTTATTTACATTTAAAATCAAATGATTTAACGATTGATGTTAATTTTCATAATCTTTCTTCAATATTAATCAGTATGGTTGTTATTGGTCATAATTTGTCATTTTTATATCTTAGAGAGAGACATTTTTCAAAGTTAGTTATTAATAAAAAGATAAATTCTACCTCTGAAAATAATGTGCAAGAATTAAACAGTAAAGATTTAGAAGAACTTATTGAAATTGCAAAAATTAATAACATATTGTTTTTGGAAAAATTTGAAATTATATATCCTGATTTTTTTAATACAGAGCTATTTCATGATAAAGATTTAACGGTTAATGAACTTTATATATGTGCACTCACTAAACTAGGACTCAATACAAAGGATATTGCTCAAATTTCAAATACAACTCCTAAATCTGTTGAAAGCAGAAAATATAGAATAAAGAAAAAACTAAATTTAACAGAAAAATTCAGTGTTTATTTTATTTCTTCTTAGTAAAAATAAAATCCCATTTACATCCCTCAAAAACACGTAAAATTATTTTGCGTGTTTTTGAGGGTTTTTTATTTTACCTGTTTATACTCTGACTACTTACATTTGCAGTGTTTTAACTCCTACAACCCCTGCAAAGCATGTGTAAAAAATCAATTCTCTCTATTCTGCTCTTATTTATATTGGAATTTTCTTTTAGTCAAGTTGGGATTGCTACAGTTACACCTGAAGCAACTCTAGATGTAAGAGCTAAAAATCATACTACCACTCCAGGAACGGTTGATCCTGGTGATGGAATTCTTGTGCCCAGAGTTAATTCTTTATCAGTTAATGGTACTGTTAATGGTCAATTAGTTTATTTAATCGCAAACTCAGGAAGCTTTAATAGAGGATTTCATTATTGGAATGGAATTTCTTGGACACCTGTGTCAGGAATATCTGATGGAGATGCTTGGGCAGTAACAGGTGAAGACGTTACCTCTAATATAGGTAGAAGTGGTAGTGTTGCAGTAGGAAGTGCAATTCCTAATGCTTATGCCAAACTTGATGTATCATCTGCTAACCAAGGTGTATTAATACCGAGAATTAATCTAACTTCTCGTACTTTAGATTTAAATTCTGATAGTGATAACAATATTTCTAACCAGCCTGTAGGGTTAATTATCTATAATAATGGTACTACTTTTACACAAGGTCTGTTTTTTTGGAATGGCTCAGAATGGCTTTCTTTACAAAATTCATCTATTGCATCTGGACAAATTTCTAATTTAAATTGTTCAAGTGCTACTTTATCTCCAGCAACTTATATTTCTGGCGTATCATACACTGGTACTTTAACAATTCCTTACACTGGAGGGAATGGTGGTATATATTCGAATCAAATTATTGGTCCAATTAATGGATTAACAGCAACACTAACTAGTGGAAGTTTTAGCTTAGGAGCTGGAAATTTAGTTTACACAATTACTGGAACCCCAACAGTTACTTCTCCAATTAGTACAAACTTTAACATTTCTATAGGAGGTGTAAGTTGTACTGCAACGGTAGGTCAAGGTCAAAAAGGTAATATATCAGAATATGCTCAAGTACGTTTTGATGCTCTTACAAGTACAGGAATTACAGCTAATGGAACTTTAGCTACTTTATTGCCTGGTGCTGTAAATGTGGCAAGAGTAAAACGTATTTCACCTGCTTGTTTCAGAATAGACTTTATTGTTCCTTTTCAAGATGCTAATTACATTGTTTCAGGGCAACCTTTTATGCCAGCAGTTGCAGATGGTGATGCAATTATGCCTTATTTATTTGTAGGAGATTATACAACAACTGCAAACCCTTTTGGTCAAGCCATGGTAGGGGATACAGATGATGGACCCTCTGGCGGATTGGGCTTAGAGCCTAATGTGCATAATCTTAATTTAGGAGGGGCTGTTCGTACTATTGTAAAATATAGAACTCATTTCTACATATGGGAAGGTTATGGTGGTTATCCAATAGGAGGAGCTTCGTTAAATGTTACAAGATAAATTAATTTTAAACACACGAATATGAAAGACAATTACAAAAAGAGAAGGGAAGACCCATTTTCTAATTCAAAATTGATGAGAACAAATAATTTCTATGTTTTTTTCTTTTTTGTAATTCTATCAACCGGCTTAAGTTCTTATAGTCAAACTCCTGGAGGAGTTGCTACAGGATTAAAAATTTGGTTAAAAGCAGATGCTGAAACAGCTGCTGACAACTCTACCACTTTGACAACTTGGACGAATAGAGCACCATCTGAAACTTACAGTGTAACACAAGGAACTCCCTCAAGAGTCCCCGTTTACTACAATACTACAGCAAATAAATTAATTAACTTTAATGCAAGTTTTTATTTTAATGGTACTAATTCTCAATTTCTAAATGCAACTCGAATTATACCCGCTACAAGTGCTTATTCATTTATAGCAGTTGCGTTAGATGAAGGCTCAGGAGCTGGTAATTATTCTTGTATTATTAATACTAATAATGTTGGGGCAAATAGTTCTTTTTCAATACACAAGTATCCAACAGGAAATTCTAATGGTTGGTTATCATGGAGATATGCAGCTAGATATCTTGTAAACGGTTCTGTAAACAATCCAAGTTTAATTGGTGGGAACGGTTTTTCTTCAGGAGCTACCGCTAATACCAATCATGGTTATTGGAATGGAACGTCATATACTCAAGGTATTAATGGTGTTACAAATATTGCTAGAGCTCAAATAGTTGCTTTGACATCTTTAAATGGTGCAGGTACACCAGCAATTAATTCTTACATCGACGGATACAAATCAATTGGAACAGGAAATCCGCAGATTAACTCATTTGATGCATTCAGTGTTGGTGATTATGCTGTTGGTACTCCTTTCCCTTTTAGAGGAGCAATACCTGAAGTCTTGGGTTATTCACGACAATTAGATGATACAGAAATGTTAAGAGTTAATTCTTATTTAGCAATTAAATATGGAATAACTTTAGGTGCAGGTGGTTCATTAAATAATTTGAATAAAAATGGAACAAATAGTGATTATGTAGATTCAAATGGAACTGTTATATGGAATGGATTAGCTAATACAACGTATGGATTCAATATTACAGGGATTGGAAGAGATGATGCTTCTGCATTAAATCAAAAACAATCAAAATCATACAATGCTCCTTCATTGGTAACTGTTGGGAAATCTACCATTGCAACAGCAAATCAATTGAATACAGGTTCATTTCTTGCTGATAGAGATTTCTTAATTTTTGGTGATAACAATGCCGCTATTAACTCTTTTTCGATAACAGGCGCTCCTTTTAATAGGCAAATTATTTCTCGCAAATGGTTAGTATCAGAAGTTGGTACTGATGCCACAGATTATACAATTAGTGTTCCTGCCAATTCTTCATCATTGACCACTAAACTTCCATTAGATACAAGAGGAATTTCAATTATTGTAGATGCTGATGGAGACTTTTCAAGTGGTTCAATCGAAATACCAATGGCTTTGGTTGGTACTAATTGGGTAGCTAATAATATTGATTTAGATAATAATTTTTACTTCACATTTGCTACAAAATTATCAGTATTGGCTCAAATTGGAAATGAAGCAGATAATATTTCTGAAAATTCTGTTACTACTGTCGCTGAATTGCAAACTATTTCTCCTGTAATTACAGGATTAGTAGCAGGTAACCAAA
>NZ_DITB01000060.1:14938-66143 GCF_002422095.1 Flavobacterium sp. UBA6195 | reverse complement strand
TTGTGAAAAAACAGGAGGATTATGTTTTTTTGTTGCAAAAAATACATAAAAAAATAATTTAGCGTAATAATGAAAAGTGACCTTTGATGATTTGATTCGTTTCTGGTATTTCAGTTGAAAACCAATAATCTGCAGCTGGCATTTTTTCATTATTAAAACTTCCATCCCATAAAATGTTGTTTGTGTGTAGCGTTGTTAGCAGTTTTCCATATCTATCAAAAATGTAAGTTTTTGCATTGGGAAAAAACTGAGTGCCTTTTACAAACCAAAAATCATTGTTTCCGTCGTTGTTTGGAGTGAAAAATGTAGGTGTTGAAATAAATATAAAAGATTGAATGTCAATGCCACAATCGTAAAAGTCTTTTACATAAGCACTGTATAATCCGCCATTTGTTATTGAAAAAAAGTTAGAAGAATAAAAATTTGTACCATCAATAGAATAAAGAAAATTTCCTGAATTTGTAGTGTTAATGGTAATTCCATCCATTTGCACCTTAATGGAATCTATTTCGGGGATTGGGTTGGTAGTTACCAAAAAATTCTTTGTAGCGCTACAACCGAAACCATTGGTTATTACAACCGAATAATTTCCTGCTGCAACAACAGTTATATTTTGACTTGTTTCACCAGTTGACCACAAATAAGTTGCACCACTAATCCTAGATTGCAATTGAGCGGAAGTGTTTTCACAGAAAGATATGTTTTCATCAAATACAGTTGGGATAGGTTGAACATCAATAGTAACAGCGGTTCGATTTGAAAGACAGCCGTTATTGTCTGCTTCAAAATAATAGGTAGTGGTTGTATTTAAAATTGGAGTTGTAAAAGAATTTCCGCTAAATAAAAGCGACGAACTTGTTGGAGAAGCATACCAATTTATTGTTCCAATAGTTGAAGCGGCATTTATTGTTGTACTCGTATTTTTACAAATAGGATTTGGCTGTATGAAAGAGGTGGTAGGTATTTCGTTTATCGTAGCTGTAATCATGGTTCTGGTTCCTGTTGAACAACCTATTGGGAATGCGTCTACATAATAGTTAGTGGTAGTGTTTAGAATAGGAGTAGTAAATGTGTTTCCAGTAAAAACCGGAATACCTCCAGTCGAATTAGCATACCAATTAACGCTTCCTGTGTTGGCTGAAGCTTGAAGTGTCACAGTTCCATTTCCACAATTTGAGGAATTTGTAAAACTTGTAATTTGAGGAATTGTAATTGTAGCAGTAGTTGAAATATGTAAAACAGGGTCTCCTGGCATTCCACCATATTCTACAATATAACCTTTAGGTTGATAATTTCCACTAGTAGCTCCCGTTAAACTCAAATCATTCCATGAGCCAGGTTGACCGACGCCTGGAGCAGTAACATGAGCATAATCTTCTTCACCTTGATTGTTTGGTTCGTTGGTATTCCAAAAAGAGAAGTTAGGAGTACTTCCATTTATACCTCCATTCCAAAATATAGTTCCTGCTTCGGGTCCTGACGCCCATTTCCAAACACCTTCAGTTTCTTCATCAGTTCCTCCAATCCATCCTGCTCCAGAAGCTTGAATTCCAGAAATTTGAACTTCATCCATAGACGTTATCGTTGCCAAATAGCCTTGTAGTCCATAATAAGTTGAGGAAGCTGCAGCATTTTTTGCATTTAACCAACTAATTCCAGTATTTGGGATATATTGATAATAATGATCGGTTGATTCTAAGTAATTGGCTTGTCCAACTGTAATTGAAAAAACACGTTGACTGTTTGGATTTATTGAAGTGTTTGAAAAGACAATTGCTTCAATAGCGGCAGTAAATTCCAAGTAAGTAGGGTTTCCACTCACACCGCTTAATGTTAACTTTCCTTCTGTTGCGTTCCAAGATGTGGTTATTGTGGGATGAACGCCTGTTAAAGTTAAAGTGTCTTGTCCTAAAACATATCCCGAAGATATTTGAACATACATTGCCTGAATACCAATATCATCAGGGTCAATAATTGACATATTTGTAACTATTGGCAATGAACTTTGAGGACAATATATTTGATTTCCAGTAGCGGTTAAAACTGGAGCAATATTTTGTGAATAAACAATACTTGATAACAAGAGTAGGGTTAAGAATAATTTTTTAATAGTAATCATTCCGTAAAGATACCGCAAACGCTAAATTAAAAAAACTATTTTTTTGTGATTATTTTTTGAAATAAATCCCAAATCACAATTCCAGCACTCACCGAAATATTCAATGAATGTTTGCTTCCCAATTGCGGAATTTCAATTACACCATCGCTTAAATTAATCGCTTCTTGAGAAACGCCTTTTACTTCATTACCAAAAATTAAAGCATATTTTGTATTGGTTTCAGGTTGAAAATTATCCAACATGATTGCATTTTCAGTTTGCTCCACAGAATACACTTTTACATTTTCTTGTTTCAATTGATTTACCACATCTAAAACATCTTTTGCATATTCCCAAGAAACTGTTTCAGTAGCGCCAAGAGCTGTTTTGTGAATTTCTTTGTTGGGCGGAGTAGCCGTAATGCCACACAAATAAATCTTTTCAATCAAAAAAGCATCCGAAGTTCTGAAAACCGAACCAATGTTGTGCAAACTTCTAATATCATCTAAGATTACAATAATGGGTGTTTTTTGAGCTTCTTTAAACTCCTCAATGTTTTTACGTTCTAATTCTGCGTTGGCTAATTTTCTCATGTGGCAAAAGTAAAGATTAATTATAAAACTTTAAAACTTGATTTTTGAAATTGATATTGTCATTGTCTTTGAAATTATTACCTTCGCAATCATACTTAAAATTTGAAATTGTGGCTAAAAAATCTGCAGCAACTCCCGATAAAGCACCCAAGGAAACACCTTTAATGAAGCAATACAACGAGATAAAAAACAAATATCCCGATGCTTGTTTGTTGTTTCGTGTGGGCGATTTTTATGAAACTTTTGGAGAAGATGCGGTGCGTGCGTCACAAATTTTAGGTATCACATTAACCAAACGTGGCGCTGGTTCTGAAACGGAAACGGCTTTGGCAGGATTTCCGCATCATTCCATAAATACGTATTTACCTAAGTTGGTTAAAGCCGGACTTCGAGTGGCGATTTGCGATCAATTAGAAGATCCAAAAATGACAAAAACCATTGTAAAACGTGGTGTTACAGAATTGGTTACACCTGGAGTTTCGATGAATGATGAGGTGTTACAATCGAAGTCGAACAACTTTTTAGCTTCGGTACATTTTGGGAAAAAATCGGTTGGAGTTTCGTTTTTAGATGTTTCAACAGGCGAATTCTTAGTTTCGCAAGGCAATGAAGAATACATTGATAAACTTTTGCAAAACTTTCGTCCTAGTGAAGTTTTAATTCCGAAACAATTTAAAAATCAGTTTCACTCGATTTTTGGAGATGATTTTCATACGTTTTTTTTGGAAGATTGGGTGTATAAAGAAGATTATGCCTTAGAAAGTTTGACGAAACATTTTCAAACCAATTCACTAAAAGGCTTTGGTGTAGAAGAATTAACTGAAGGTTTGATTGCATCGGGTGCAATTTTGTATTATTTGTCCGAAACGCAACATAATAAAATTCAACATATTACCAATATCCAGCGTATAGCAGAAGATGCTTACGTTTGGATGGATAAATTTACGATTCGGAATTTAGAATTGTATCACAGTTATAATCCCAATGCAGTAACGCTTTTAGATGTGATTGATAAAACGCTTTCGCCAATGGGAGCAAGGCTTTTGAAACGTTGGTTGGCACTTCCGTTGAAAGATATTTCAAAAATTAGAAGTCGTCATGAAGTGATTTCGTATTTGAAAACCAATCCCGAAGTTTTACAACAAATTCAATATCAAATCAAACAAATTTCCGATTTGGAACGTTTGATTTCAAAAGTAGCTACAGGGAAAATTTCGCCAAGAGAAGTTAATTTCTTGAAAGATTCGTTAGACGCAATTATTCCAATAAAAACATTGGCTTTAGGTAGCGATAATGAAGCGTTGCGAGTAATTGGTGATAGTTTACACGCTTGTGAATTATTGAGAGAAAAAATCAAAACCACCATTCAAGAAGACGCTCCTGTAAGTGTGAATAAAGGAAACGCAATTGCGGTTGGAGTTCATCCCGAATTAGATGAGTTAAGAGCTATTTCTTCAACTGGAAAAGGGTATTTGGAGGAATTAGAACAAAGAGAAAGTGCTAAAACAGGAATTCCTTCGTTGAAAGTTTCGTTCAATAACGTTTTTGGCTATTATATCGAAGTTCGTAATACACACAAAGATAAAGTTCCAGCGGAATGGATTCGTAAGCAAACCTTAGTGAATGCTGAGCGTTACATTACAGAGGAATTAAAAGAATACGAATCAAAGATTTTAGGTGCTGAAGAAAAAATCCATCAATTAGAAACGCAGTTGTTTGAACAATTAGTGAATTGGATTGCAACGTATATCAAACACGTTCAGTTGAATGCGAATTTAATCGCACAATTAGATTGTTTGACATCTTTCACGCAATTAGCGATTGATAACAAATATGTTTGTCCTGATTTAGATGAAAGTTTCGATTTGGAAATTAAAGAAGGACGCCATCCTGTTATTGAGAAACAATTGCCTGTTGGAGTGCCTTATATTTCTAATGATGTTTATTTAGACAGAGAAACCCAACAAATCATCATGATTACCGGTCCGAATATGTCAGGTAAATCGGCTATTTTACGTCAAACGGCTTTGATTGTATTGATGGCGCAAATGGGAAGTTTTGTTCCAGCAGAAAGCGTGAGAATGGGTGTGGTGGATAAAATTTTCACCAGAGTAGGAGCGAGCGATAACATTTCGATGGGTGAATCTACTTTTATGGTGGAAATGAACGAAACTGCTTCTATTTTGAATAATATTTCAGAAAGAAGTTTGGTCTTGTTAGATGAAATTGGAAGAGGAACTTCAACTTATGACGGAATTTCGATTGCATGGGCAATTTCAGAATATTTGCACGAACATCCAAACAAGCCGAAAACGCTTTTCGCTACCCATTATCATGAATTAAACGAAATGGAAGTTACGTTTGATAGAATTCAGAATTTCAATGTTTCGGTTAAGGAATTAAAAGATACGGTTTTATTTATTCGTAAATTAGTGAAAGGTGGAAGTGCGCATAGTTTTGGTATTCACGTAGCAAAAATGGCAGGAATGCCTCAAATTGTGATTCAAAAAGCACAAAAACTATTAAAGCAATTAGAAAAAAGACATTCCAGCGAAGAATTATCTGGGATTAAATCGACAAATGATGAACTGCAATTGAGTTTCTTCAATTTAGATGATCCACTTTTGGAGGATATTAAAGAAGAAATCATGAATATCGATATTAATACGCTAACTCCTGTGGAAGCATTAATGAAATTAAACGAAATTAAACGAATGTTGGTTAAAAAATAATTTTAAAATAAATAATTCGTTATCAAAAGGTTAAGTAAAAGTTCTAATAAAGTTTCAATTTTTATTTAAAAAGTACTTGCAAGAATAAAAATATGTACTATATTTGCACTCGCAATACGGAACAAGTATGGCAACGTTCTTTAAAAGATAACGAAACGAAACGCGAAAATAGCTCAGTTGGTAGAGCGCGACCTTGCCAAGGTCGAGGTCGCGGGTTCGAACCCCGTTTTTCGCTCTAAACTACCTAAAAATATTTGCTCGAGTGGTGGAATTGGTAGACACGCTGGACTTAAAATCCAGTGGGTAGTAATGCCCGTGCGGGTTCAAGTCCCGCCTTGAGTACAAAAAGCTTCAAACTATGTTTGGAGCTTTTTTTGTTTATAAAAATCTCAATTTGAAATTTTATAATATCTTTAAAGCATCTTTAAAATCAATTTAACTATGGGGACATTTGTAATCGCACAACGATTAAACGGAACTTATAAATATGAATTTGTTTCTCGAAAAGGAAAAACCATTTTTACAAGTAACGATTTCGAGTTGCGATTTGAATGTGAGGAAGAAATTGAACGATTAAAGAATTCAATTGATAAATGTGTTTTCATGCGCTTTAAATCGTCTAGTGGTAAGTTTTTTTTTAGAATGATACTTGATGAGCATGAAATAGCGGTAAGTCGTAGGTATACAACTCAATTATTACTTCAAAAAGGAATTGATGAAATAGTTAAATATGCAGGAAATTCAGAGTTCTTAGATTTTTCATCTTCCGAAGATATTTTTGGTCCATCTCCATTTGAAAAATAAAAGCAAAAAAAAATCCCGATCTAATCGGGATTAATTTTTTTGTTCTAGCAATAATTATTTTGCTGGAGCAGCTTCAGCAGCAGGAGCAGCAGTAGCAGCAGAATCAGCAACTACAGCAGAAGAATCAGCAGCAGGAGCTTCTTCAACAGCAGGAGTTTCAACTACAGTTGAATCAACAGCTGGAGTTTCTTCAGCAGCATTTTCTTTACATGAAACGAACATAGCAGCAACAATTGCTAAACTTAAAACAACTTTTTTCATCTTACTAAATTATAAAGGTTAATTATTAATTCGGAGCAAAGATATAAATTTTTTAACATGTCAAAATATTTTTAGACAAATTTTTTAAATTTTTTTTCTTTCGAACCTTAAATATATTATTTCAAATGGCGTGCCAAACTCTTTATTTTTTAAAATATTTGTAATTATTTGGTTTTTTGAGACTTAGGATAAACAATCGTTATCTCTTCTATAAGATTTTTAGCACCTGCAAATTTATCAATCACAAATAAAATATAACGCGCATCTACCATGATATTTCTACAGATTTCTGGACTATAATAAATGTCGCTCATCGTACCTTCCCAAACTCTATCAAAGTTCAATCCGATTAGATTTCCTTTTGCATCTAAAGCAGGACTTCCAGAGTTTCCACCAGTAGTGTGATTGGTAGCAATAAACGCTAAAGGCATTTTACCATTTTTATCTGCGTATTTTCCATAATCTTTTGCATTATACAAATCGATTAGTTTTTTAGAAACATCGAATTCGTAATCACCTGGAATATATTTTTCAATCACTCCATCTAAATAACTAACTGGTTCGTAAATAACAGCATCGCTAGGTTTGTATCCTTTTACTTTTCCATACGTTACACGTAATGTACTGTTAGCATCAGGGAAAATTCTATCGTTAGGGAAGAATTCCATAATTCCTTTCATGTAAGTTCTTTGTAAAGCGATGTTTTTTAAATTAATCTCATCAAACTTAGGAGCTACATTTTTTTGGTAACTATCCGCAATCGATTTTACCAATTGATATCCTTTGTCCTGATTTAATTTCTCTAAAACCGATTTTGCATCACCATTTAATAATTCTTTCAAACCATTAAAGCTAGTTAATTTCGAAGAACCAAAAACACTTGTTGTTAAAGCTGAAGCATTAATGTTATTCAAACTTTCAGGTAAAAACTGTTTTGGTGATTTCGTAGCATATAAATTGATTAATTGTTCAAAAACTTTTTCATCCACTTGAGCGCTATAATCTTTATATAAACCTTCAAATCCAGAAATTAAATTGTTTTTTCTATCATTGAAAGCTTGCTCGCCTCTTGTATTATAAACTTGCTCTAATTGGTATAAACGGTATCCAAACGATAAAATTTCTGAATTACGTAAAACAACTTCTGTAAAGTAATCTCTAGCAATAGCATATTCTCTAATGTCTTTGTAGTTCTTTTCGAAATCAGTTAAAATACTTCCATATTCAGCCTGTTTTCTAGCTTTGTTTACTCTTTCTTGAAATTTCTTCTCAAAATCTTTTTTGATAGCAACTGCATTGGATTTTTTTAAACCTTTCGTTTCTCCAATCCATTTTTTCCAATAATTTGCAACACCAGCGTATTTTGAAGCATACTGAATTTTAATCGCATTATCTTTTCTCATGAAGCCATCTTGTACTTTTAAAGCAGCATCACGAATTTCAATTTTTGCCGGATTCAAATCATTTACAATTTGTTCTACGGCGAATGATGGTAAATATTCCTGAGTTCTTCCAGGATATCCCATTACCATCGTAAAATCATTTTCCTGAACTCCTTTTGCAGAAACTGGGAAAAAATGTTTTGGTTTATATGGAACGTTGTCTTTTGAATATTCAGCAGGACGATTGTTTTTGTCTGCATACACTCTAAATAAAGAAAAATCTCCTGTGTGACGAGGCCAAACCCAGTTGTCAGTATCCGAACCAAATTTTCCGATTGAACTTGGTGGTGCACCAACTAAACGAACATCTTTGAAATTTTCAGTTACGAATAATAGGTATTGGTTTCCATCATAAAAAGCACGTATCATTACATCTTGCCAAGCTTCTTTTTGGAAACTTTTGCTAACCGTTGCAATATTTTGTTGGATTCTTTTTTGTTTGTCGCTTTCAGTTGGAAGATTTAAAACGCCTTCAAAAATTTTAGTGGTTACATCTTCAATTTTGATGATAAATGTTACTGTTAAATCTTTGTTTGGTAATTCGTCTTCCATTTTGTAAGCCCAAAAACCATTTGTTAAATAATCGTTTTCAACAGTAGAATGACTTTGAATGTTATCATATCCACAGTGGTGATTCGTTAATAAAAGTCCTTTTGGAGAAATCATTTCCGCTGTACAACCACCATCAAAATGAGGAACGGCATCTTTTAAGCTGGAATTATTTACCGAATAAATAGCATCGGCACTAATTTTCATTCCCAAAGCTTTCATTTCTTTTTCGTTAGTTCCTTTCAATAACGAAGGAATCCACATGCCTCCTTGTTGCGCTTGAACTTGGATAACAAATAAAACAAGTAGTAATTTTAAAAATTTCATAGGTATAATTTATTTAGTGACTTTGTACTTCATTAATTTTCTATTGTGAAGTTCAAAATCGTGTGCAAGATACAATTTTTGTGCGTTTTCGTTGTGCGGTTCAACTTCTAAATACAGTAATTTTAACGATAATTTAGAAACTTCACTTTGAATAAATTGAATCGCTTCTTTTCCAAAACCTTTTCCTCGAGCGGTTTCTTTGATGAATAATTCGTCTACAAAAGCAATTTTTCCGCCATATTCAAAACTGAAAATAAAAGTGAGAATGATATAACCCACAATTTCATTTTCGGAATATATCAACCAAGATTTTCCAAGATGTTCATTGGAAATAAATTCTTGAAACAAAGTTTTAGCCACTTCAACATCCATCGGATAATTGTCAATTGCATAAAAATTCTGCATCATTTGAGTGATGATTGAAATATCTGCAATTTCTAATGGTTTGAAGGTTGTCATTAGCTCAAAATATGATTAATAATCGTTTGAGTTGCGCCTTTATTCATTTGAACAAATGTGCTGCAAATGTGACCTTTTTCTAATCGTTCGTCTTCGTTGCGAAGTAATAAATCAAAAGCTTCATTAAGTTGAGTTTGATTCTGAATCGAAATACAACCTTCCATATTTACTAATGCCGTAGCTTCAGCAAAATGCGAATAATTTGGGCCAATCACAACCGGAACTCCAAAGGTCGCCGGTTCCAAAATATTATGAACACCCGGATTTCCAAAACCTCCGCCAACGTAAGCAATATCGGCATAGGAATAAATTTTGGTTAAAATTCCGATGGTATCGATGATGAAAACGTTTGAATCTGACAGATTAACATTGTCTTTTTCGGAAAACAAAAGCGTTTTTTTAGTAATAGCATTTTTCAATTCCTGAATTTGTTCTGATTTGATATTGTGCGGAGCAATAATAAATTTCACGTCATCCGAACTCTGATTGATGTAATTCACCAATAAGCTTTCATCTTTTGGCCAAGAACTTCCAATGACGATGGTGGTTTTATTATCTTTGAATTGTTCAATAAAATCCAATGAATTATCACGTTCTAAAATGGAAACCACACGATCAAAACGCGTGTCGCCAGAAACTTTTACGTTATTAAATCCGATACTTTGAAGTAGTTTTTTTGAACTTTCATTCTGAACAAAGAAGTAATCAAATGTTTTTAAAGCGTTTCTATAAAATCCGCCATACCATTTAAAAAACGCTTGGTTTTCTCGTAAAATTCCAGAAATTAGATAAGTTTTAATTTGCTGTTTTTTTAATTCGTTCAAATAGTTTGGCCAATATTCATATTTGATGAAAAATGCCATTTCGGGATGAACTAAACTTATAAATTGTTTCGCATTCGAAATCGTATCCAAAGGTAGATACACTGTAACATCAGTAACGGTATTGTTTTTTCGAACTTCATAACCCGAAGGCGAAAAAAAAGTAACTAAAATTTTATGATTAGGAAATTGCTGTTTAATTGCTTCAATTACGGGTAAACCTTGTTCATATTCGCCTAAAGAAGCCGCATGAAACCAAATTGTTTTATCCGAAGGTTTAATTTTTTCAGCCAAAGTTTGAAAAACCGATTTTCGTCCATCTACAAAAAGTTTTATTTTCGGACTGAAAAGGGCTACAAGTTTCAAAAGTTGGTTAGCTAAAAGCGTAATTATGTTGTATAAAAATAGCATAATTGAATTTTATGGTGCTAAAATACGTTTCTTTTTAAGTTAGATAAAATTTGTACTGTAGAATTTCATATTTTTGCTTGACTTAATTTTATTCCAATGAGAAAATTACAAATGGTTGACTTAAAAAGTCAATATGAAAAGATAAAAGAAGAAGTAAATGCTTCTATTCAAGAGGTTTTAGATACAAATACATACATCAACGGACCTTTGGTTCATCAATTTCAAGCGGATTTAGAAAAATATTTGGGAGTAAAACACGTAATTCCATGTGCTAACGGAACCGATGCGTTACAAATTGCTATGATGGGATTGGATTTGAAACCAGGTGATGAAGTGATTACTGCCGATTTTACATTCGCGGCTACGGTTGAAGTAATTGCTTTATTGCAATTAACTCCGGTTTTAGTAGATGTGGATATGAACAATATGAACATTTCATTAGATGGAATTCGTAAAGCAATAACTCCAAAAACAAAAGCAATTGTTCCGGTACATTTGTTTGGTCGCGCTGCGAATATGGATGCAATTATGGAAATTGCCAAAGAGCATAATTTATACGTTATCGAAGATAATGCCCAAGCTATTGGAGCCGATTATACTTCGAAAGATGGTTCTAAAAAGAAAGTAGGAACTATTGGTCATGTAGCAGCAACGTCGTTTTTCCCATCTAAAAACTTAGGTTGTTATGGTGATGGTGGAGCCATTTTTACGAATGATGACGCTTTAGCTCACAAAATTAGAGGAATCGTAAACCATGGAATGTACGAAAGATATCATCATGATGTGGTAGGAGTGAATTCGCGCTTAGATAGTATTCAAGCGGGAGTTTTAAAAGCGAAATTACCACATTTAGATGCTTACAACAAAGCACGTCAAGATGCAGCAAGAAAGTATTCAGAAATTCTTGGAAAAAACCCTAATATTTGGGTTCCAACTATTTGTGAATCTTGTGATTGTCAAGTATTTCATCAATATGTAATCCGTATTATGAATGGAAAACGTGATGGTTTATTAGAACATTTACAAGCGAAAGGAATTCCTTGTGCGATTTATTATCCAATTCCATTACACAGTCAAAAAGCGTATACAGATGCTCGTTACAAAGAAGAAGATTTCCCTGTTACGAATCAATTGGTAAAAGAAGTAATTGCTTTACCAATGCATACGGAATTAGATGACGAACAAATTAAATTTATTACAGACGCAGTTTTAGAATACGTATAATAGTGTTCAGTTGCAGTATTCAGTCTCAGTTACTGATTACTGTGACTGTGACAGAAAAATAAAAAATGAAGATATTAGTTACAGGCGGTTTAGGATTTATAGGTTCTCACACAGTTGTAGAATTGCAAAATGAAGGTTTTGAAGTAATTGCTATTGACAATCTTTCTAATTCATCTATTGATGTTTTGGACGGAATTGAGCGAATCACTGGGAAAAAACCTTTGTTTGAAAATATCGATTTGCGAGATAAATCGGCGGTTCAAAATTTCTTTTCTAAATACCAAGATATTTCGGGAGTGATTCATTTTGCTGCTTCAAAAGCGGTGGGGGAAAGTGTTGAAAATCCTTTGTTGTATTATGAAAACAACATCAATTCTTTAGTGTATTTACTTCAAGAATTACAAAAAAAATCAGAAGCTCATTTTATTTTCAGTTCGTCTTGTACCGTGTACGGTCAGGCCGAAACAATGCCAATTACTGAAATCGCTCCTATTCAAGTGGCAATGTCACCTTACGGAAACACGAAGCAAATAGGTGAGGAAATTATAACCGATGTTGCAAAAGTAACCAATATCAATTCTATTTTATTGCGTTATTTTAATCCTATTGGAGCACATCCTTCGGCTGAAATTGGCGAATTACCTTTAGGAGTTCCACAAAATTTAGTGCCATTTATTACACAAACAGCTATTGGACTTCGTGAAAAATTATCGGTTTTTGGAGATGATTATCCAACTCCTGATGGTACAGCAATTCGCGACTACATTCATGTGGTTGATTTAGCAAAAGCTCATGTTGTGGCTTTGAAACGCTTGTTAAACAAACAAAACTCAGAAAAAGTAGAAACATTTAATTTAGGAACTGGAACGGGAAGTTCGGTTTTGGAAGTCATTACTGCTTTTGAAAAAGTGTTCAATCAAAAATTAAATTATCAAATTGTAGGAAGACGAGAAGGAGATGTTATAGAAGCTTACGCCAATACCGACAAAGCAAATACTGTTTTAGGTTGGAAAGCAAAATCTACTTTAGAGGAAGCTTTAGCAAGTGCTTGGAAATGGGAGAATAAAATCAGAAATAAATAAAATAAAAAAATCCTCAATTGAGGATTTTTTTATTTTTCAACAGATTCTTTTACTTTTTTTGCTCCTTCTTCTACTTTTTCAGCTCCTTTAGCAATAATGTGTTTTGCTTTTTCGCCTACTTTAGAGGAATCAATTGCTTTTTTAGCTTTTACTTTTGCCGAATCTGCCGCTTGTTTTAAATCGGCTCCAACGGCTTCAGAAGCTTCTTTTACTTTTTCTTTTGTTTCTTCTTGACAAGAGAGCAATGTAGCTACGATTGCAATTCCTAGAAATACTTTTTTCATAATTGAATTAATTTATGTACGAAAGTTACAAAATTAATACCAAATCTATCAAACAATTTTTAATAGTAAATTTGGATCTGGACAATTTGATTTGTAAAACGGAAGTGTTTTTTCATTACAAACTCCAGGATAATCACCAGTTTTTCCTTCCATATCGATAATGATTTGAAAATGCAGATGCGGAGCATAATCACCATTAATAGGTGGTAATCCTAAAGTAGCTATTTGTTCTCCTTTTTTTACAATATCACCCACTTTTTTACCAATTAAACTCGCTTCGCTCAAGTGACCGTATAGCGTGTGGAATTTGATATTTTCAACTTCGTGCTCCAAAATAATAGTGGGGCCATAATCACCTAAAGCGGTATTGTTTTGAAAACTGTGAATGGTTCCATCCAAAGCAGCATGAATTGGAGCCGATTCGTTAATCCATAAATCTAAACCAATATGAATATTTCGTTCGTCAGAATTAGTGTTTTTAAAAACCGTACTTCTTTGGTATAAATTTCGAGTTTCAATGTAACCGCCAAAAGCAATTTTACCTTGATTTTTATCTAAATGGTTTTGGATGAAAATTTCATAATCTTGAGCAGTTTCTAATTTATGCTGACTCAATTCACGATTCGAAACAGATAAATTCAAGGGAACATAGTCAGAGTAATCAATCTCGGGTGAAATGACTTTGGCCGCTTCAATTGATTGGAACAAAGCAATTAGATTTTCCATATTTTCTTTTTCTCAAAAATAAAAAATTCCTCACGAATAAACTTTATGAGGAATTCTATTTTAAGAGTATTTTATTTTACAAAGAAGCAGAAATCGTTTCTACGTCTTTGTTGATTTTATTTACCAATCCAACTAATACTTTTCCTGGACCCACTTCTGTGAAACTTGTTGCTCCATCTGCAATCATTTGTTGTACGGATTGTGTCCATCTTACAGCTCCTGTTAATTGCGAAATCAAGTTTTTCTTAATTTCAGTTGCATCAGAAACCGCGCTAGCAGTAACATTTTGATACACTGGGCAAATTGGAGTTGAAAAAGTAGTAGCTTCAATGGCTGCTGCTAATGCTGAACTTGCTGGTTCCATCATGGGTGAGTGAAAAGCACCACCAACAGGTAAAATTAAAGCTCTTTTTGCTCCAGCTTCTTTCATTTTTTCACAAGCTAATTCTACCGCTTTGTATTCTCCAGAAATTACTAATTGCCCTGGGCAGTTGTAATTTGCAGCTACCACAATCCCATCAATTGAAGTACAAATATCTTCTACGATTTTATCGTCTAAGTTTAAAACGGCTGCCATAGTTGAAGGTGCAATTTCACATGCTTTTTGCATTGCCATTGCTCTTTGAGAAACTAATTTTAATCCGTCTTCAAATGATAAAGCACCGTTTACTACTAAAGCAGAAAATTCTCCTAAAGAATGTCCCGCTACCATATCTGGTTTTACGTCTAAAACTTTGGCTAAAATAACCGAGTGTAAAAAAACCGCTGGTTGGGTTACTTTAGTTTCTTTCAATTCTTCAGCTGTTCCTTCGAACATGATATCGGTGATTCTGAAACCTAAAATATCATTGGCTTTTTCGAATAATTCTTTTGCTAAAGGGGAGTTTTCATATAAATCTTTACCCATTCCTGTGAATTGTGCTCCTTGACCTGGAAATACGTATGCTTTCATAAATTTTGTTTCAAGTTTAAAGTTTCAAGTTTTTCTCGAGTGGCAAAAATAACATTTTTATTAGAATTCAGTTGAATTTACAATTTCCAATAATTGATTTTTATATTCTGGATGGATAATCCCATTTATCACATCAAAATTTTCGTAGAAACTTGGTAATGAAAAACTACCTTTTACAATTCCACCTTGAAACGGAAAACGTTTTGAAGCAATTTCTAAAACCGAACTTCCACCTCGAGCACCAGGGGAAGTTGCTAATAACAACATTGGTTTTTCTTGAAAGGTTTTGGCGTTAATACGTGAAGTCCAATCTAGAATATTTTTGAATGCACTAGAGTAATTTCCGTTATGTTCGGCAAACGAAATAATGATTAAATCAGCACTTCCTAATTTGCTGTAAAATTCTTGTGCTAAAGGATGAATTCCGTTTTCTTTTTCTTTATCAACAGAGAAAATAGGCATTTCGTAATCGTTTAAATCTAAAATTTCAACAGAAACATTTTGAAATTGGTTAGCAGCAAAAGTTGCCAATTGTTTATTGATGGATTGCTTGCTTGAAGAAGCTCCGAAAGCGATAATTTTTTTAGTCATTCTTGTTCAAATAATAAGTTAAGGCTCCCGAAGGGCATTTTTTTACGGTTTCAATAATTTTTTCTGTGGTTGAATTATCAGGTGTAATCCAAGGTTGTTCTTTTGGTTTAAAAACATCTGGATTATTCTTAACACAATTAGCAGAATGAGTACATTTTCCAGATTGCCATACAATGGTTACTTCACCATTTGTGTATTCTTTTTTTAGATTTTTTGGATCCATGATTCTTAGTTTTTGGTTGTTGCATTAATATAAAAACCTGCAAGGTTTTGAAATCTTGCAGGGGATAATTATAAAACGTCTCTAAATTCAGGAGTTTTATCAAAAACACTTTTCGCAAACGGACACAAAGGCAAGATTTTGATTCCTTTTTCTCTTGCAAATTCTACTGCTTTTGTTACCATTTTTTTTCCAAAGCCTTTTCCTTCGTTTCCAGGATTTACTTCAGTGTGATCAATGATAATTTTATCTTCACCAGCAAAAACAAAAGTCATCATTGCTTCTTGATTTCCATTAACTTCAATGTAAAAAGAACCTTTGTTGTCGTTTATTCTAAGTTGGACTTCTTCGGTCATAATTATGGTTTTTAAATTTCAACATTCATTATTCAAAAGGAATTTTGAATGTTGAAAAGATTAATTTATTGTTCCATTGGAATTTCCATCACCAAAAACTTCGTATTTGAATTCGCTTTGATTTCAATTTCATTGGTTTCCCAAATTCCGATTGCATCTCTTCTTTCTAATTTTTCTCCGTTAACTTCGATTTCGCCTTCAATATTCATGATGTAAAAACCGTTGCCTTCTTTTTTAAGTGAAAGTTTTTTCGAAAAATCCTTGTCAAAATCACTCAAATAAAACCATGCATCTTGATGAATCCAAACCCCAGCATCATCAGGATTTGGTGATAAGATTTGAGCAAAATCATTTTTTTGTAACGATTGGTCTAAGGTAATTTGTTGGTAACGAGGTTCCACATTTCTGTATTTTGGGAACAACCAAATTTGAAACAATTTTGTGTGATGATTGTGATTTGGATTGAATTCGCTATGTTGAATTCCCGTTCCAGCACTCATTACTTGAATGTCACCACTTTTAATAGTTGTACCATTTCCCATGCTGTCTTTATGAGCTAAATCTCCTTCTAAGGGAATGGTGATGATTTCCATGTTGTCATGTGGATGTGTTCCGAAGCCCATTCCAGCTGCAATGGTATCGTCATTCAAAACGCGAAGCATTCCAAATTGTACTTTTTCTGGGTTATACCAATTGGCAAAGCTAAAACTGTGATACGCATTTAACCAACCATGGTTAGCATGACCTCTTTCATTTGCTTTATGTACTATCGTTTTCATAATGTATAAATTTAGTAATTATTATGATACAAATTTACATCGAGGAATAGGGAAGAGCACTTAATGTAGATTAAGAAATTATTTTTTCAGTAATCTAGCTTTCATCTTACTAAAAAACTCAGGTGTTACTCCAATGTAAGAAGCAATCTGTTTTTGAGGAACTTTCTGAATTAAAGTAGGGTATTTAGAACAGAATTTCTCAAAACGTTCTTCGGCAGTTAGACTTAAATTGTCCATTAATCTTTCTTGGTGAGAAACTAGTGAGTTTTCGGCTAAAATTCTAAAAAAGCGTTCTAATTTTGGAATTTCTTGATAAAGTTGTTGTTGGTTTTCTTTGGTTATGATTACTACTTCAGCATCTTCTATAACTTCTATGAACAAATTTCCTGGTTTTCCAGAAATGTAGCTATACATGTCGCCAATCCACCAACCTTCGCAAGCAAAATGCAAAACGTGTTCAATAATATTGTCATTAATATTGAAACTTCTCAAAATACCAGAATTTACAAAATACGTGCAAGTCGCCACTTCGCCCGCACTCAATAAAATGGTTTTAGCTTTGAATTGTTTGGTTTCAGTTTTAGACAAAAACAACTCTTGCTCTTCAGGAGTTAGCGTAACATGTTTGGCGATATTTTCTAAAATAGATTGCATTACTTCAAAAATACAATTTAATTTTGGTTTTCTTGAAAAGAAAAAACCGATGCCTTACACATCGGTTTCTATATTAATGAAAGTGATCTTCTTCAATTTCAAATTCGGCATCTTTTTCCCAAATTTCCATTTCACAAGGTTTGCAATTGAATTTTAGTTTGTATTCCAATTCGCCTTGTTTCAAAACTAAAGGTTCTTTTAGTTTTTTATCCATGTTCTCACGATGGTATTTTGGACAGCGTTCTAATTCGTATTTGATGCAATATTTAGTCGTCATTACACGAGATTTTCCAGGATCCCATTGCAATTCGAATGCTTTTTCAATTTCAGTTACACCATGGCGTTCATAGAATTTACGAGCGGTTTTATTAGCAACATTGTACATGAAATCCAATTTTGTTTCTGGATAAGGATGTGATGTTTTTACCAATTGGTGTTCTTTTCGAACATAATTTTTCAAACGAATTTCCGATAATTGTTCGTAAACCGTTCTTCGCATTTCATTGATTTTTGAAATCGGAAGAAACCAATTTCCAGAAAATTCAATCGTAATTTCATCAGCGGTATAAGGTGTAAAACCTGTTTTTGCTAAGTTGGTTTTGAAGTTTTCAGCTAAAGATTCGTTATTTTTTGTTTGCTCTTTTGGGTGAACCAAATTCACAGTGCTAACATTACCATCTTCATCAGTTGCTATTAATTCGAAACCATTTTCGTTTTCAGTCATCAATAAAGTAGTGCTGATTTTTCGAACTGCACTATCTTCTCTTTCAACTAATTTGATGAAAGCCGCATCGTTATTTCGGTAAATGAAAGTACCTTCTTTGATTTCTTTCAATACGTTTGGATAAACATATCCGTTTTCGGCACGATTCACGTAAATTCCTTCGGCTTCGTTGTTTTCGTTGATGAAACACAATCCGTCGCCATTATTTAGTAATTCTCCGTTCTCGATTTCGTAGGCATTTCCAACCGTTTTAATCAGTTTTCCAATGTATTGCCCTTTTGATTTTGGGCTTTCCCAAGAACCGATAGCTTGATGTCTTTCGTTTACAAAATAATCAGTATAACCACGATTGAACGTTCTATCTAATGAAGAATCGAATAAATACGTGCATTTTCCAGAAGAAGCTTTGGTATATTTATCACTATTTTTTTCTAAGAAATCATCTAATTTCTGACGTAAATAGGAAACGTTATTTTTTACATAAACGATGTCTTTCAAACGACCTTCAATTTTGAACGAAACGATTCCGGCTTCTACTAAATTTGGAATTTGGTTCGAAACATCAAAATCTTTAATCGAAAGTAAGTGACTATTTTTAATTAAAGTATCGCCATTTCCATCAATTAAATTATAAGGTAAACGACAATTTTGCGCACAAGAACCTCGGTTTGCCGAACGTTCGCCATTAGCAACACTCATATAGCAATTTCCGCTAAACGAAACACACAAAGCACCAGTTACGAAGAATTCTAATTCCACATCTGTAGCTTCGTGGATTTCTTTGATTTGACTTAAATTCAATTCACGCGCTAAAACCACACGTTTGATTCCTGCATCTGCTAAGAATTTAATTTTATCGGCATCACGATTATTGGTTTGCGTACTTGCATGCAATACGATAGGGGGTAACTCCATTTCCATAATCGCCATGTCTTGAATGATTAAAGCATCTACGCCAATATCATACAATTTCCAAATCAATTGACGACAAGGTTCTAATTCGTTATCGTATAAGATCGTATTGATAACTACAAAAACCTGAGCGTTAAACAAGTGTGCATATTTTACCAATTCGGCAATATCTTCCACAGAATTGGTAGCATTTGAACGAGCACCATATAAAGGAGCACCAATATAAACCGCATCGGCACCACTGTTTATGGCAGCAATTCCTTGTACTAAGTTTTTTGCAGGAGCTAAAATTTCAATCTTCTTTTTCATATGTTCTGACTATAATTTTTCAGATGTAACATATGGAATCGCTTTTTTTTAATTTGTGATTGCTTACGCAATCTTTTTTAGTGGCGATTTCATTTGTAAATCTTTAATCTTTCGGGATTTGCCGAAAAAAAGTGTGCAAAGTTCTTATAAAAAATCCAAGATTTCTAATTCAAGTTCGCTTTTTTTGAATTTAGAGCATAAAAAAACACGAATTGGTTTAATTTAATAAATCAATTCGTGCTAATATATTTGTTTGTGATTTAAGAAACTGCTTCTTTGATTCTTCTCATTGCTTCTGTTAATAAAGCTTCGCTTGTTGCGTAAGAGAAACGAATACAATTTGGATTTCCAAAAGCGTCTCCAGTTACCGTTGCTACATTTGCTTCCGCCAATAAGAACATGGAGAAATCAGTTGCGTTTTTAATTTCGGTTCCTTTGATGGTTTTTCCAAAGTAGTAAGAAACATCAGGGAATACATAGAACGCTCCTTCTGGAACATTCAATTTGAATCCTGGAATTTCTTTAACTAATCCAACAACTAAATCTCTACGGTTTTTGAAGGCTGAAACCATTTCGTTCAAAACGCTTGGATCTGCTTCAACAGCAGTAATCGTTGCTCTTTGTGCAATAGAATTAGCTCCCGAAGTAACTTGTCCTTGAATTTTAGTACATGCTTTTGCGATGAATTCTGGTGCTCCGATATAACCAATTCTCCAACCTGTCATTGCGAATGCTTTTGCAACACCATTAACTGTAATCGTTCTTTCTAACATTCCTGGAATTGATGCGATACTGCAAAATGTTCCTGAAAAGTTGATGTGTTCGTAGATTTCATCAGAAACTACATATACGTGTGGATGTTTTTCTAAAACTTTAGCTAAAGCCGTTAATTCTTCACGATTGTAAACCGAACCACTTGGGTTACAAGGCGAACTGAACCACATCATTTTTGTTTTTGGTGTGATAGCTGCTTCTAATTGTTCTGGTGTAATTTTGAAATCGCTTTCTACAGAAGTAGGAACTTCAACCGGAACTCCGCCAGAAAGTTTGATAATTTCGTAATACGAAACCCAATATGGAGCAGGAAGAATTACTTCGTCACCATCGTTTAACATTACTTGTGCAATGTTGTATAACGATTGTTTTGCTCCTGTAGAAACTACAATTTGTGATGGTTTGTAGTCTAAATTATTATCTCTTTTGAATTTTTTGCAAATTGCTTCTTTTAATTCTAAGTAACCTTCAACTGGAGTGTACGTACTGTAATTTTCGTCGATAGCTTTTTTTGCAGCTTCTTTAATAAATTCAGGAGTATTGAAATCTGGTTCTCCTAAACTAAGGCTAATAATGTCTTTTCCTTGTGCTTTTAATTCTCTTGCCAAAGCCGCCATAGCTAAAGTTTGTGAAACGGCTAAGTTGTTGATTCTGTCCGATAACGGGTTCATTGTGTGTTAGTTATTATAGTTAATACAAAAGACGCGATTCCTCGCGTCTCTTCTTTATTATGCTAATTGTGGTTTTCTTCCTAATTCTCTCAAATGCTTGAAGTGAGATGCGATAGCCGCTCGAGTCGTTTTGAACTCGTGATACGGCAAGTTACATTCTGCTGCGGTTTGCTTTACAATTTCAGCAATTTTGTCATAGTGAATGTGACTGATATTCGGGAAAATATGATGTTCAATTTGGTGATTTAATCCACCTGTATAATAATTTACAATCCAGTTTTTAGGAGCAAAGTTAGCTGTTGTGAACAATTGGTGAATAGCCCAAGTATTTTCGATTTCTCCGTTTTCATCTGGCATTGGGTTAACTGTGTCTTCTACAACGTGCGCTAATTGGAACACAACACTCAAAATTAATCCAGCGGTGTAATGCATTACAACAAATCCTAAAAGTACTTTCCACCATGTCACACCAACGATTATTGGTAATACAATCCAAATAGAAAAGTAAATGGCTTTCGTAATGATAAGTGTAGTCCATTGGAAAGCTGGACTTTTTGCTTCTCCATACGATAATTTTCTTTTTAAGTAACGTTTCATCTGAAGGAAATCAGTTGTGATTGCCCAGTTGAAGGTTAATAATCCGTATAGGAAAACAGAATAATAATGTTGAAATCTGTGGTGACTGTACCATTTGGCTGTTTTAGAAAAACGTAAAATTCTTCCTGCTTCTAAATCTTCATCATGCCCAATAATGTTAGTATAGGTGTGATGTAAAACATTGTGTTGTACTTGCCAATTGTAAACATTTCCAGCTAAGATGTAGATACTTCCGCCCATTAATTTGTTTACCCAAGACTTGGTTGAGTAAGCACCGTGATTTCCATCGTGCATTACGTTCATTCCAACTCCTGCCATTCCAATTCCGATTACTACGTTTAATAATAAATATACCCAAAACGGCATATCCATAGCTAATAGGAAGAAATAAGGTGTAAGGAAAAGACCGAACATTACAATGGTTTTTAGGTGTAATTTCCAGTTTCCAGTTTTGTTGATTTTGTTTTCTTTGAAATAGTCGTTTACTCGTTTATTTAAAGTTCTGAAAAATTTCAGATTGTCCTCTTTTGAGAAAATCGGGGTTGTGGTATTCATAAATATTGTATTCAAATTTCGTCAAAGATAATTATTATAATTTTTTCATTTATGATATTCCTCATTTTTATTCGCCAAAAAGCGTATTTTTGTGCAAATTTTAACGAATGGAAGCCATTTTAAAGCAATTTCCTGATTTATCTGATAATCAAATACTTCAGTTTCAAAAATTACAAGGTTTATACGAAGATTGGAATGCCAAAATTAACGTGATTTCACGAAAAGATATCGACGAATTATATACACGTCACGTTTTACATTCACTTGGGATTGCAAAAATTATAGAATTCCGTCCAGGTTCTAAAATTATGGATGTGGGAACAGGTGGTGGTTTTCCTGGAATTCCATTAGCGATTTTATTCCCAGAAGTTGATTTTTATTTGATTGATGTTATTGCAAAGAAAATCAAAGTAGTGAATGAAGTGGCTGCTAGTTTAGGATTAAAAAATGTAAAAGCCGAACAAAAACGTGCCGAATTAGTCAAACACGAATTCGATTTTATCGTGAGTCGTGCCGTAACCAATATGCCTGATTTTGTAAA
The DNA here is from genome assembly GCF_002422095.1 of Flavobacterium sp. UBA6195. Lineage (GTDB taxonomy): Bacteria > Bacteroidota > Bacteroidia > Flavobacteriales > Flavobacteriaceae > Flavobacterium. The sequence goes on along the minus strand of NZ_DITB01000060.1, from coordinate 43,695 downwards.
ATGGGTAGATGATAAAGTAGCTAAAAAACAAAACCACGAATTAGCCAACGGAATTTTATATCTAAAAGGCGGCGATTTAACCGAAGAATTAAAGGATTTTCCAAAAGCAACGCAATATAATTTATCGGATTTCTTTTCAGACGAGTTTTTTGAAACGAAGAAAGTGGTGCATTTGCCGTTGAAGTATAAGAAATAAGTGATTAGTGAAAAGTAATTAGTAATTAGCTATAAAAAGCAAAACCCGATTCTCAACTGAAAATCGGGTTTTTTATTTTTACTTCGTATTTCGGATTAACCTAAAAACGGATATTTATAATCTTCTGGTGTTACGAAAGTTTCTTTAATCGTTCTAACAGAAGCCCAACGCAATAAGTTTTGTGCTGAACCTGCTTTATCGTTAGTTCCAGAACCTCTTGCGCCTCCAAAGGGTTGCATTCCTACAACAGCACCTGTTGGTTTATCGTTGATGTAGAAGTTTCCTGCCGCATTTTGTAACGCAACCGTTGCTTCTTCTACTGCATAACGACATTGGCTAAATACAGCTCCTGTTAAAGCGTATTCTGAAGTTTCGTCAACTAATTTTAATGTTTCAGACCATTTTGCGTCTTCGTAAATATAAATGGTAACTACTGGTCCGAATAATTCGGTTTCCATAGTAGAGTATTTTGGATTTGAAGTTAAAATAACTGTTGGTTCAATGAAGTACCCTTTTGATTTATCGTAATTTCCTCCCATGATAACTTCTGCATCACTATCGTTTTTAGCTTGGTCAATGTAACGCGCTAATTTATCAAATGAAGCTTCTGAAATAACTGCTGTAATGAAATTACTCATATCTTCTGGAGAACCCATTTTCATTGATTTCAAATCGGCTTCTAATTTTGCTTGAACAGCTGGCCATAAACTTTGTGGTACATAAACACGAGATGCAGCACTACATTTTTGCCCTTGGAATTCAAAAGCACCACGAGCAATTCCTACTGCAACTTGCGCAGCGTTTGCTGATGGATGCGCAATGATGAAATCTTTTCCACCTGTTTCTCCAACGATTCTTGGGTATGTTTTGTAAGTTGCAATGTTGTTTCCAATGGTTTTCCAAATGTCATTGAAAACACCAGTCGAACCTGTAAAGTGAACTCCTGCTAAATGTGGGCTTGATAAAACTACGTCAGAAACCATTCCAGAATCACCCATTACCATGTTGATAACGCCATTTGGTAAACCTGCCTCTTTGAAAACTTGCATAATTACATTAGCAGAATATACTTGTGTAGCAGCTGGTTTCCAAACTACCACATTCCCCATTAAAGCTGCACTTGAAGGTAAATTTCCTGCAATAGCGGTAAAGTTAAAAGGTGTAATTGCATATACGAAACCTTCTAATGGTCTGTATTCAACACGATTCCACATATCTGAAGTTGAAGCGGGTTGATCTGCATAAATTTTTGTCATGAATTCTACGTTATAACGTAAGAAGTCAATCAACTCACAAGCTGAGTCAATTTCTGCTTGGTGAATTGTTTTTGATTGTGCAATCATAGTTGCTGCATTGATTTTAGCGCGGTATGGACCAGCTAATAATTCAGCCGCTTTTAAGAAAATACTAGCACGATTTTCCCAAGCCATTGCCGCCCATTTTTTACGAGCTTCTAATGCTTCGGTAATTGCTTTTTCAACTAAAGCTCTGTCTGCTTGATGATAAACACCTACAATGTGTTGGTGATCATGTGGGGCTGTCATATTTTTGGTATCGCCAGTTTTAATTTCTTCGCTACCTATATATAATGGAACTTCAACTAGAGAATTCCACATCATTTTGTATGTTTCTGCAACTTTTGCTCGTTCAGGAGAACCTGGAGCGTAAGATTTTACGGGTTCGTTTACCGCCTTTGGGACATTAAAAAATCCTTTTAACATGGTGTTGTATTTTGAGATTAGACAATTTTGTAATCAGAATTACGAAAAAATCGTAAATGATTACAAAAATACAAAGTATATTTTGAATTTTCTATAATAAAAATTACAAAGCTTAATTGATGAATTTTTTAATTCAGTGCAAAAGGAGCGCTTAATTTAAATGTAGGTATTATCACTTTAAAACTTCTTGTTGAAGTGAAGTTGACCATATTGAAATAGCCTTTCATAGCGCCAATAGGAGAGGAAAGTAAGCATCCAGAAGAATAGGTGTAGCTTTCACCAGGCTTAATTACAGGTTTTTTACCTATAACGCCTTCACCATCTACTAACTCAAGATTGTTAAGGGCATCATAAATTTCCCAATGACGCGTAGTTAATTGAACAGAATCTTTACTTTGGTTTTCAATGGTAATATGATACGAAAAGGCAAAATGAATTTTGTAGTTTTTGAAGTATGTGCCTTCAAAACTAGTTAAAACAGAAATTTTTATGCCTTTTGTAATTTGACTAACCATATATTAAAATAAAATTATCGATACTGCTATTAATACGAAAACAGCTAGTAATGAAATGGGTATGAATAATATGTTCAAAAATAGGAATTTAAAAATTGTTTTCCAACGACTGTTTTGATAAAAATTTCTTAAAGATTTATAAAGGTAAATTGGAAACAAAATAGAAAAACTGACTCCAATTAAAATTTCAGAAATATCAGTAGATATAAATCCAATTATTTCTAATAAAATTAAGCTGACAAACATGAATGAATAAAAGTTGTATGTGAAAACTAAATGATCAGTATAATTTAATGTTTTGTTGTAAAAAGTAATCCAAAAAATAATAGCAATAAACGGGATAGATAAAAAAATCAGAAATGGTAATTTTCCTAAAATGTAATCGCTAATTTCTCTAAGCACATCATTTGATTTTAAATTTTGTACTTTTTCATAGATATATCGGTTGATTTTGTTGTTTTCGTATCCTAATTTTTTCAATGCAACCGCGGGAGTTTCTTGAGGGTTTTTTAAGTTATAGTTTCTAAATGAGGTGATACGAAGTGTTAAGTGATCTAAGTTTTCAGGGTTATTAAATTCGGTTGCTTTGTAAATAGAATCTCTATGAAATTCCTTACCAGTTTTTTTATCTACCTCAATTACGCCTGTATCATAAATTTTACTATAATCTATTTTTGTGCTATCCTTTGAGATTAATTCCGTTTCTGTTTTTTCTTTTGGACGGTTATTATTGAATCTTGTGCCAATATCCATTACAATAAAAAGAACAATCGAAATGCTTAAAAACAAACGAAATGGATTAGCATGATGGTGTCTTTTACCTTCTGAAAATTCTCGAGCAGCTACTCCAGGTTTTGTAAAAAGCGTAATAAATGTATTTCTTAGCCTGGAATCGTATGCGTAAAAATTAGAAAAAAACTCTTCAATAAAATCTTTGATATCTAATTTTTTAGTTGAATTTAGTTGGCCACAAGCATGACAATATTTTTCGCTTATATCAAGAGAGGTCTCGCAATTGATGCATTTTTCACCTCGGTATTTTAAATCTTTTCTTTTCATTTAATTTTGAATATACAAACTATTGGTAATGGATATTCCGATTACTCTGTGGTATCTATCATTATTTCCTTTGTAATAAACAATAACAGAATATAAATTATCAGTTTCGAAATGATTTCCATCTATTGCATTTTCATAGTCTGTTTTTCCATTTTTATCTGTTAAAACGTATTGATAATTTGTAAACCCTTGTTTAATTAAAAGGGCTTTTTCATATAATCCTGTTTTTTTATTAAAATCCATTTTGTAATCATCAGACATGCTGTAATTATTAAACATACCATTAATTATAATTTTTTTATCATTTAAAAAAGGTGTGTCAAGAGTAAAGTATATCCAAGAATAATCGGCTTGAATGGCTGGTTTTTCGGTATTAATGTTGTCAATATAGAAATTACCATTTATGTCTGGGAAATAGGTGTAAATTTTATTTTTTCTAGGTTGATTCGTATACAAATAAGTATTGTATAAATTTTCACCAGAAGTAACTTTAGCTACTGTGTTATTAGTGGCTCTAATAATTTTGTTATCAATTGAATAAAATTCATTTCCTCCCCAAAATTGAGTTTCCTTATTGTATCGGTAAATCAATTCGGTTCCTAATGTATATTGCGGTTTTATATCTAAGATTTCATTTTTCCAATCGGCATTTTGGATCAATGAAACTTTTACATTTTCTATAGGATTTTGTAGTATATAATTTCCATAATTTATAGATAATTCAACGTTGTGTTTTCCAGCTCTATTTTCGAAATCACGAGTTCTTTTAATGGTGATTTTTGGGTTAACTAGCTCTTCATAAATTACAAATCTTCTGGTAAAAAGAATTTCATTTTCGTCATTTAAAATGGAAATTAAATAATTTCCACTCTTTGTGATTTGGTTAAATTGATTTGGAAATTTTTGAGTGTAATGGGAATAAAGTTGTAGTGTATTGAATGAGTTTTCGTATGTAATAATTCTTTGATTGTCCATACCATTTAGATACTCGTTTTTAGCTAAATTAGTTGGTTCAGACCAATCATAATTGTATTGAGTTATTGTATAATAGTAGTCTGATTCATCTGCATACAAGTCATCAAATTGAAATTCAAAATGATCGCCTAATTTAAAATAAGGGACAACATTTTTTTGATTTTGAACGAAAGATATCGTTTTGATGTTGAATGGAGGTTCTTGCTCAATTCCAGATTGACTATATATAAAATAGTTTGATAGCAAGCTAATTAATACTATAATTTTGTTCATTTTTACTTTTATAAATGTGTAAATGTAGCAAAACTTTTAAAATTATTGGAATTGAAATAAATTAAAACAAACCGTTTAATTTAGAATTATTATAAATAAACCAATTCTAAGTCTTTATTTTTGGTAAGCTGTGATGTATTTGATTAAATTTGCACGTTTTATAGTAAAATTTTTAACAACTCATATCTTCAAAAATATGTCAAAAGACATTCGAATTAAAAAAGGTTTAGACCTTAAGTTGAAGGGTGAAGCGGCTCACAAAGTGGCTGAAGTAACTCGCTCGAAAGTCTATGCTGTTAAGCCTTCTGACTTTCACGGAGTAACTCCGAAGATGGTCGTAAAAGAGGGAGATAACGTTAAAGCAGGAGAAGTGATTTTCTATTCTAAAGCAGATGAGAAAGTTAAATTCGTTGCCCCTGTAAGCGGAAAAATTCAAGAAATCAAACGTGGTGAAAAAAGAGTCATTTTAGAGATTCTTATTGCTGCTGATTCACAAGATGTTTTCGTTGAGCATAGCAAGAAAAATCCTAATGATCTATCAACAGAAGAAGTAAAAGCGCATTTGTTAGCTTCTGGATGTTGGCCATTTATCAATCAACGTCCGTATGATGTGATTGCTAATTCAGCTGATACTCCAAAAGCTATTTTTATTTCAGCTTATGCAACAGCTCCTTTGGCAGCTGATGTTGAGTTTGTTTTAGAAAACAAAATGGAGGCTTTCAAAGTTGGTATTGATGCTTTAACCAAATTAACATCTGGTAAAGTTCATTTGTCTTACAAAGGTAAAGGGAAATCAATTTTTAGTGATGTTAAAGGTGTTGAGTTGCACAAAGTTTACGGACCGCATCCTGCTGGAAATGTTGGTGTTCAAATTGAAAAAATTGACCCAATTAGCGCAGGTGAAAGAGTTTGGACTGTTGCTCCGCAAGATGTAGCCATCATTGGAGAATTATTCTTAACAGGTAAATTGAATTTAACTAGAACTGTTGCTTTAGCGGGTTCAGAAGTTAAAGAGGCTCAATATTACAATGTTATTGCAGGTGCTTCAATTGCTGATGTAGTAGCGAATAACATTACAGGAGATAACGTGAGAATTATTTCAGGTGATGTGTTAACAGGTAAAAAAGTTACTTCTAACGGATTCTTAGGTTTCTACAGTAATGTAGTAACTGTTATTCCAGAAGGAAATATATACAGAATGTTTGGTTGGATGCCATTCGCATCACCAAGTATTCACAGTGCATCAAGAACTGGATTGTCTTGGTTAATGCCTGGAAAAAAATATGCGCCAAACACCAATTTAAATGGTGAAGAAAGAGCTTTGGTTGTAACTGGAGAAATGGAAGCGGTTATGCCGATGGATATTTATCCAATGCAGTTGTTAAAAGCTTGTTTGGCTAGCGATATCGATAAAATGGAAAGCTTAGGAATTTACGAAGTAGCTCCAGAAGATTTTGCTTTAATTGATTATACTAACACATCTAAATTAGAAGCACAGGAAATAATTCGTGGAGCTCTTGATTTAATGATTAAAGAAGTAGGATAATAGCTATGAAGTTTTTAAGAGATAAAATAGACCAAATGAAAAAGCCTTTTGAGAAAGGGCAAAAATTTGAAAAATTCGCACCTGCTATTAATGCATTAGATACGTTTTTGTATGTGCCTAATCATACCACAAAGCACGGAGCGCACATTAGAGATGCTGTTGATTTAAAGCGTACCATGATTACTGTAATTATTGCTTTAATCCCAGCTTTGTTATTCGGAATTTATAATGCAGGTTACCAACATTTTATTCAATTAAATGAAGGTGTTTTACCTCCATTTATGGATATCTTTTTACACGGATTGTGGAAAGTGTTACCAATGATTATTGTATCGTATGCAGTAGGATTAGGTATAGAATTTGCTTTTGCAATTTGGAAAGGTCACGAAGTTAACGAAGGATATTTAGTATCTGGTTTATTAATTCCAATGGTTATGCCAGTTGATTTACCTTTATGGATGTTAGCTATTTCAGTTGCTTTTGCAGTACTTATAGGTAAAGAAGCTTTTGGAGGTACAGGTATGAATATTTTCAATCCGGCTTTATTAGCACGTGCTTTTGCTTTCTTTGCTTATCCTACTTACATGTCGGGAGATAAAATTTGGGTTAGCGATGCTACTACAATCGATGGAGTTTCAGGTGAAACAATTTTAGGAGCTTTAGCAAATGGAAAAGAACTTCCAGCTCAGTGGGATTTTTGGAATTCATTCATTGGATTAATTCCTGGTTCTGTAGGTGAAACTTCAGTTTTAGCTATTTTAATTGGTGCATTTGTATTAATTGCAACAGGTGTTGGTAGTTGGAAAATTATGGTTTCAGGAGTAGTTGGAGCAGCTTTAACAGCAATGATGTTTAATGCTGTTGGATTAACAGCTTTAATGAATTTTGATTGGACAAATCATTTAGTAGTTGGAGGGTTTGCTTTTGGTATTGTATTCATGGCAACGGATCCAGTTTCTGCCGCTCAAACAGATAAAGGTAAGATTATCTATGGTTTGTTAATCGGATTCTTTAGTATCATGATTAGAGTATTCAATCCTGCTTATCCAGAAGGAGTTATGTTAGCTATTTTATTGATGAATACTTTAGCACCAACAATTGATTACTTCGTGGTTAATGGAAACATTGCTAAGAGAAAAAGAAGATTAGCACAGTCTAAACAATTAAAATCTGCATAGTCATGAATAGAGAAAGTAACGGATATACGTTTTTGTTTGCGACTGTAATGGTGGTTTTAGTAGCTTCTGCATTAGCATTTGCTGCAACAGCACTTAAGCCTAACCAAGAAGCAAATGTTAAAAAAGAGAAAATGCAGTACATTCTAAAATCATTTGGAGTTACTGTTGAGAGAGATGCATCAGAAGAAGCATATAAAAAACACATTGTTAGCGAAATAGTTTTTGATGAAAACGGGAACGAAATTAGCAAAGAGGCATTTACAGTTGATATCGCTAAGGAAAAAGGGAAATTTCCAATTTTCAATGCTGAGAAAGATGGTAAAAAATTCTATGTTATTCCTGTAAGAGGAATGGGATTATGGGATGCAATCTGGGGTTATGTTTCAGTTGATGAAAACTTAAAAGTTGACGGTATTGTATTTGACCATAAAGCAGAAACTCCTGGTTTAGGAGGTGAAATTACTCAAGATTACTTCCAAAATAGTTTTAAAGGAGAAAGTGTTTTTGATGCTAACGGAAACTTACAAGGTTTAAAAGTAGTTAAAGGTTATACTGGTAAAGATGATAAAGCTGATGGAGAAGTTGATGCAATTTCTGGTGCTACTTTAACTGGTAATGGTGTGACTGAAATGTTAGTTAGAGGTCTAAAACCATATGAAAAATATTTAAAATCTAATAAAAAATAATCGTCATGGCAGATAACAATAAAGAAGGATTATTTTCAAAAAGTAATATTAAGTTAATTACGAATCCATTTAATGACGATAACCCAGTAACAGTTCAAGTATTAGGTATTTGTTCGGCTTTAGCGGTAACAGTTCAAATGAAAAATGCCTTTGTAATGGCGCTTTCAGTAACGGCGGTTGTAGCTTTAAGTAATGTTATTGTATCATTAATTAGAAATTTAATTCCAAATCGTATTCGTATCATTGTTCAATTAGTGATTGTTGCGTTATTGGTAATCTTAGTAGACCAAGTTTTGAAAGCTTATGCATATGATGTAAGTAAACAATTATCGGTTTTCGTTGGATTGATTATTACGAACTGTATTGTAATGGGACGTTTAGAAGCGTTTGCATTAGGTAACGGACCATGGAAATCTTTCCTTGACGGAATTGGAAATGGTTTAGGTTATGGAATTATCTTAATGATTGTAGCATTTTTCAGAGAATTATTAGGTTCTGGAAAAATTTTCGGAATTGAAATCTTAGGAAATGCAGTAGATAAAACAGGAGCTTATGCTCATGGATATGTAAACAATGGTTTTATGTTATTAGCTCCAATGGCGCTTGTTACAGTTGGTATTATCATTTGGGTACAAAGAGGTATTAATAAAAAATTAATTGAGAAAAAATAATAGCTATGTTTGAATATATCAATATATTTTTAAAATCCATGTTCATTGATAACATGGTGTTTGCATACTTCTTAGGAATGTGTTCTTACCTTGCTGTATCTAAAAAGGTATCAACGGCTATTGGATTAGGTATTGCAGTAACATTTGTACAAGTAATCACGGTGCCATTAAACTTTTTAATCTATAAATATGTTTTAGAAGCAGGTGCTTTATCTTGGTTAGACCCATCATTAAAAACTATGGATTTAAGTTTCTTAAACTTAATCATCTTTATTGCAGTTGTAGCAACTTTGGTACAATTAGTAGAAATGATTGTTGAGAAGTTTTCTCCATCGTTATATAACTCGTTAGGTATTTTCTTACCACTTATTGCTGTTAACTGTGCTATCTTAGGAGGTTCGTTATTTATGCAATTACGTGTTGATACAGGTGCTTACCAAAATATTGGTCATGTTGTCACATTTGGTTTTTCTTCAGGAATTGGTTGGTTAATTGCAATTGTTGCATTAGCTGCTATTCGTGAAAAAATGGAATATTCTAACGTGCTAGCTCCGTTGAGAGGTTTAGGAATTACTTTTATTTTAACAGGTTTAATGGCTATCGGTTTCATGAGTTTTGGTGGAATTGACATTAACTTATTAAATAAAAAACCTGAGGCAAAATTAGAAACTCCAGCTCCAGCTGTTGTAGAAACTCCTGTAGTTGATTCAGTTCAAGTAGCTGTAGATTCAGTAAAAGTAGATTCAACTCAAGTAGTTAAATAATAGTATAACATTAAAAATTGAAATTATGTTTGAATTAATTACATATTCGATTTTAGCTTTCTTAGCGCTTATTTTACTAATGGTGTTTATGCTATTATATGCAAAATCTAAATTAGTAAACTCAGGTGCTGTAAAGATTAAAATTAACGGCGAAAACGAAATTGAAGTAGGTGGAGGTAGTACACTTTTAACTACTTTAGGTAATAATAAAATCTTTTTACCATCAGCTTGTGGTGGTGGAGGTTCTTGTTTACAGTGTAAATGTAAAGTATTAGACGGTGGTGGAGAACCTCTACCAACAGAAATACCTAACTTTACGCGTAAAGAGTTAGCAGAAGGATGGAGATTAGGATGTCAAGTTAAAGTTAAACAAGACATGGTAATCGAAGTTCCAGAAGAAATTTTTGGTATCAAAAAATTCGAGGCAAAAGTATATTCTAACTATAACGTAGCTTCTTTCATTAAAGAATTTATCGTTGAGTTACCAGAAGATATGCACTACGAAGCTGGAGGTTATATCCAAATTGAAATTCCTGCTTGTGAGGTAAAATATACAGATATTGATATTACTGCTCACCCAATAGAACATCCGGGGGAACCAGAGAAATTCAAATTAGAGTGGGATAAATTCAAATTGTGGCCATTAGTTATGAAAAATAACGAATTGGTTGAAAGAGCTTACTCTATGGCTTCTTACCCAGCAGAAGGTAGAAAAATCATGTTGAACGTTCGTATTGCAACGCCTCCATTTGATAGAGCTACAAACGATTGGATGAAAGTAAACCCAGGGATTGCTTCTTCATACGTTTTCTCAAGAAAAGCGGGTGATACAGTAACTGTTTCAGGACCTTATGGAGAGTTCTTCATTAATGAGTCTAATGCAGAAATGTTGTACATCGGTGGAGGAGCTGGTATGGCGCCAATGCGTTCGCACTTGTACCACTTATTCCGTACAGTTAAAACGGGAAGAAAAGTTACGTATTGGTACGGAGGACGTTCTAAACGTGAATTGTTCTATGTTGACCACTTTAGAGCTTTGGAGAAAGATTTCCCTAACTTCAAATTCCATATCGCGTTATCGGAACCTTTACCTGAAGATAACTGGAAAGTAAAAGATGGACCAAATGGAGAAGGTGATGGTTTCGTAGGATTTATTCATAACGTAGTTATCGATAACCACTTGAAATTACACGATGCACCAGAAGATATCGAATTCTATTTCTGTGGACCACCAATGATGAATAACGCAGTTGTAAAAATGTGTGACGATTGGGGTGTGCCAAAAGAAAATGTTCGTTTCGACGACTTCGGAGGTTAATCCAAATTTTATATATCAAAACCGATTCAGAAATGAGTCGGTTTTTTTAATTTTGCTACATGTATACATTTATATTCAGAAAAATATATAGTTTCTTTCTTTCTAAAAAAAATCATGACCCTGTTTTTAATGCATCAGGCTTGGTTTTTATTATGCAATTAATTCATTTTTTTCTTTTAGTTAAATTTTTTGGATTTAAAGCCTATGCTTTTTCTTCAGATTCTACAATAAATAAATTATGGTTTTATCCAATTGGATTTGTTTGGTTATTCTTAGTGTTTAAGTTTTTCAATTCTAAAAAAGATAAATTAAAAGTTGAAATTGTATCAGTAAAGGATTTTGTTTTAAATTTAGTTTTGTGGTTATTAATACCATTAATTATTTTAATACAGTTGTCAAAATAAGTAATTAATGTAATTATTTATTTCTATTTAATCATTTACTACCTTTGTATCATGGAATCATTATCACTACAAGACTTACATCATTTGGCCATGAATCACGTGGGAAAAGAACTCGAAAAACAAGGATTTGAGTTCATCGCCATTAACAGCCAGTTGAAAAAACATCCACAATTTGTTTGTGTTGATAAACCTACGAATACGTTGCATTTTGTAATGGTACAAGCGGTAACTTATCCAGATAATCCTGCGGAATACGATGTGGTTTTCATGGAAACCTTCATCAGTCATGCCAAAGAGAAAAAAGCTAAAGTGTTGTATGCAGGAGTTGGTTTTGCCAACGCAGAAGATTTCGAAAAACCGATTTTAAAAAATCAAGATTATATTTTACATTATGAAGGAATTAAAGAGATTTTGTAGTTTTCTAATTGTAGCAATTTTATTTACTTCATGTACTAAAACTATAGATTTTTACACCATTCAAGGCGATGCACAAGGGAGTACGTATTCTATAAAATACATTTCAACTGAAGAAAAAGTAACTAAAAATCAAATAGATTCGTTGTTAACAGCTTTTGATTTATCGCTTTCCACGTATCGACCAGACTCTAAAATTTCTAAAATAAATGCTGGAGATTCAACAGTTGTTGTAGATGATTTTTTTATAGAAACATTCCAGCTTTCAAATCAGATTTATAAAGAAACGAATGGTTTGTTCGACCCAACAATTGGTGTTTTAGTAAACGCTTATGGTTTTGGTCCCAATAAAAAGCATCAAGATTTAGCTCCAAAACAAATCGATAGTTTGTTGCAATTTGTAGGTTTTGATAAGATTGCTTTAAATGCAAATAAGACCATATCAAAAAAGTATAAAGAAACTTTCATCGATTTTAATGCAATCGCTCAAGGATATTCGGTAGATGTGGTTGTGAATTATTTAAAAGCGAAAGGAATTGAAAATGCGATTGTAGAAATAGGAGGAGAATTATTTGCTTTAGGTAAAAACACAATCGACAACAAGAACTGGGTAGTAGGAATCGACGATCCCTTACAAAAACCAGAAGAACGCACGTTAATTTCCAAAGTGAATTTAGATAACTTAGGAATGGCAACTTCAGGGAATTATAGAAAAGTAATGATTGATGAAAAAACCGGTAAGAAGTTTGTTCACATCATCAATCCAAAAACAGGATTGGCTCAAAAAAACAATGTGTTAAGTGCAACCGTTTTATCAAAATCATCTGGTTTGTCTGATGGTTATGCTACAGCTTTTATGTTAATGAGTTTAGAAGAAAGTAAGGTGTTTTTACAAAAACATCCAGAATTGCATGTAATGCTTTTATATTCAGATTCAGATAATAAAATGCAACGATTCGTAACAGAAAATTTCAAATCTATAATTAAAGAGTAATAAAGAAAAAGGCTTTCAATGTGAAAGCCTTTTTCTTTATTTATAACAAATCGGAATAATTTCTCCTTTTGATAAACAATATTTTTCTACTAATTCGGGAGCAATTGTTTTGGTGTAGTCTACTTCATTTACTTTAAAACCAATACTTCTTAGTTTATCAAAGTAATCTCTTCCATAAACCCTTACGTGATCGTATTGACCGAAGATTTTTGCTCTTTCTTTTGGGTCGGTAATCGAATCATCTGCAAAAGTAGTCGCCCTTGATAAGTCTTGTGGGATTTGAAAGATGCCCATTCCCCCGGATTTTAAAACGCGATATAATTCTTGCATCGCTTTTGTGTCATCCGGAATGTGTTCCAAAACGTGATTACACAAAATCATATCATAAGAATTATCTTCAAAAGGTAAATTACAAATATCAGCTTTTACATCGGCTAATGGTGAAAACAAATCGGTAGTAGTGTAATCTAAATTCGATTGTTTTTTAAAACGTTTGTAAAATTCTTGTTCCGGTGCAAAGTGTAATACTTTTTTTGGAGCAGTGAAAAAATCGGTTTCATTTTGTAAATATAGCCACAACAAACGATGTCTTTCTAAAGAAAGCGTACTTGGCGATAAAACGTTGTTTCGCTGTGTTCCATATCCGTAAGGTAAAAACATACGAAAGCTTTTTCCATCAATTGGATCTGTAAAACGATTTCCTTTTAATAAAAAAGCTAAAATCGGACGCACCACAATGCTCAAACGAATTAATATCGGGCGAGGAATGGTGTTTAATATAAGCTTGAATAATTTTTTCATTACAGCACTAAAGGTTTTTGTCTCAATCCATCTTCTTCATTACTTACAATTCCTAAAGCTTCATAGATGTAAGCAAAAGTGGATAATAATTCAGGTTTTCCGTCAACGATTGCTACATCATGTTCGAAGTGTGCACTTGGTTTTCCATCAGCTGTGGTAATGGTCCAACCGTCTTTATGTTGTTTGATGTTTTTGGTTCCCATATTAATCATCGGTTCAATTGCGATAACCATTCCGTTGACTAATTTTTTTCCGCGACCGCGTTTTCCGTAATTAGGAACTTCTGGATCTTCGTGCATTTTTCTACCTAAACCGTGTCCGCATAATTCACGAACCACACCATAACCATGACTTTCACAGTATTGTTGAATTGCATGTCCGATATCTTCTACACGATTACCCACTTTAGTTTCACGAATTCCAACGTAAAGCGATTCTTTAGTAACTTGAAGTAGTTTTTTAGTTTCTGGAGCTACTTCACCTACTTCAAAAGTGTACGCATGATCGCCATAAAAACCATTTTTAAAAGCACCACAATCTACCGAAATAATATCGCCATCTTGTAACGGAATATTATTAGGAATGCCGTGAACTACTTGTGTGTTTGGACTCATACAAAGCGAATTCGGAAACCCATACATGCCTAAAAATGCAGGTTCTGCTCCGTGCGAACGAAGAAAATCTTCTGCTAATTTGTCTAAATATAAAGTAGTTACGCCAGGTTTAATTTCCTTAGCAATCATTCCTAACGTTTTTGAAACAATTAAAGCACTTTCGCGCATCAATTCGATTTCTTCAAGAGTTTTAATTACAATCATAATGCAAAATTTCGAAGCAAAAGTACGAATTCAAGTTCAATTATAAGTACAAATTCATAATTCAATTTTAAATTGGAATAGCTTATTGCCATTAACCCAAAACCTGTAACTAAATATGAGAATTGTCATATTTTATCCCTAAATTAGAGCATAATTTTGCAGTATAAATTTCATTAGGTATGGGAAAATATGTAACCGCAGCGGAAGCTGTACAAGTAGTAAAAAGTGGCGATAGGGTCTACGTTCAGGCAGCAGCTGCTACGCCAACAATTTTAACAAAAGCGTTAACAGATAGAGCATCTGAGCTTAGAAATGTAGAACTATGTCATCTACACACAGAAGGTGATGCGCCTTATGCTAATCCTGAATTAGCAGAAAGTTTTCACGTAAATTCCTTTTTTATTGGTGCTAATGTTCGTCATACTTTAAAAGCAGGAAACGGTTCTTACACTCCGGTTTTTTTAAGTGAATTGCCTTTATTGTTTAGAAAAAATGTAGTGAAATTAGATGTAGCATTTATACACGTTTCACCACCTGATAGTCATGGATATTGTTCTTTAGGGGTTTCGGTTGAAGCTTCGGTAGCGGCAATTGAAAATGCAAAAATAGTTGTAGCTCAAGTAAATCCGCAAATGCCAAGAACTTTTGGTGATGGGATTTTACACGTTTCTGAAATTGATTATTTAGTAGATGTAAATTTACCTATTTATGCACACGATGTGGCTCCATTTACTGCTGAGGAAGAAAAAATAGGTGCTTATGTAGCCTCTTTAATTGAAGATAAAAGTACTCTTCAAATGGGAATTGGTTCGATACCAAATGCGGCATTGAGTAAATTAACGAATCACAAAGATTTAGGATTGCACACCGAAATGTTTTCCGATGGTGTTATCGATTTGATAGAAAACGATGTCATAAACTGTAATTATAAAGGAACATTAAGAGGTAGAGCTTTAGCAACTTTCTTAATGGGATCAAAACGATTGTATGATTTTGTGGATGATAATCCGTTTATCGAAATGAAGGAATCTTCAATGGTAAATGATACGGCTCGAATTCGTAGAAATCCAAGAATGGTGGCTATTAATTCTGCTATAGAAGTAGATTTAACTGGTCAAGTTTGTGCGGATTCTATCGGAAGCACTATGTATTCTGGAGTTGGTGGTCAAATGGATTTTATTCGAGGAGCATCATTAAGTGAAGGTGGAAAAGCTATTATCGCCTTACCTTCGATTACGAAAAGAGGTGAGAGTAGAATTGTGCCTTATTTAAAACAAGGAGCAGGAGTGGTAACAACTCGAGCACATGCTCATTACATCATTACCGAAAACGGTATTGCTGATTTATATGGAAAAACACTAAAACAAAGAGTTGCAGAGTTAGTCAAAATTGCACACCCTAACCATCAAGAAACCATTGAGCGTTCTTATTATGAAATGATTGGTTTGCATAAGTAGAATAATTTAGAGTTAGTAAAAGAAAGACAATCGAAAGGTTGTCTTTCTTTTTATAAAAAATTTTTAAATATAAACGGTCTGAAATTGAAAATATTTTAAAAAACTAACTTTTTGATTTTGAAATTTTTAGCGAAAATGGGTTGTTTTTGAAAATAAACCAAACTTTAACCTTTTAACAACATTAAATAGCCTACCTTTGTAAGGAATTAAATTTTTCATAGATGAACATTTTTGTAGGAAGTCTTCCATTCAGTGTAGAGGAAGCAGATTTAAGAGGTTATTTTGAAGAGTATGGAGCTGTAGAATCAGTTAAAATTATCTCAGATAAATTTACCGGAAGAAGTAAAGGATTTGGGTTTGTTGAAATGGCTAATGATGCTGAGGCTCAAAAAGCAATCGACGAATTAAACGGTGGAACTATCGAAGGTAGAAAAATCGTAGTTAACAAATCTGAACCAAAACCAGAAGGCGAAAGAAGAAGCTTCGATCGTAATTCAGGTGGTAGAGGTGGTTATTCGAACAATAGAGATAACAACAGAGGTCGTTACTAATATTTTTTTGGATATAAAATTAAAAACCTTCGCATTGCGAAGGTTTTTTTATTTATTGTGGATTTGCCAATGTTTTATATAATCCGATTACAGCATTCAAATAGCGATTTTCAAGAGCAATTTCATTAATTTGTGAACTCACCAATGAATTCTCTCTAGAATTAATAATAAATAAAGAACTTTCTCCCATTTCAAATAAACGGTCTTCTGCGTTTAGCAATGTGGTAAAATCTTTTACTAATTTATCATTGTAATCTTGCTGTTTTTGAAGCGAAACAATTTCTTGCTGTTGTGCTTTGATTTTGTTTTCCAAATTTTTTCGTTCAAATTGTAGCCCAAATTCTGAATCCTGAATTTTTAAATCGGATAATTTTAAACTTCCGCGTTCTTTTCGTAAAAATATTGGAAACGAAAAATTTACACCAATTTTATAATCTTCAAAACGATAATTGTCAATATAACTGGGTTCTGATAAATAATTGTAACTCAAATCTAACTTGGGTAAAAGCGCATTTGCTTTTAATTTTCGATCCACTTTTAGCATTGCAATTTTAGCATCTAAAGCTTGAATTTTTGGATGATTGTCTAAATCAATTGTTCTTAATTCATTTATCTGTAAAACTTCTTTTATCGTTTTTGATAATGTAATTTCGGGTATTAAATCATCCTTTAATTCTAAAGGGACATTATTTTCTAACCATAAATAGTTTGATAATTCTAACTTCGCCTTAATAAGTTTTAATTTAGCGTCTTCTAAATTTAACAATCTTGTTTTTACAACAATTCCTGCTTCAATGCTGTCAATTGCTGGTTTATCGCCTTCTGAGATTAATTTTTCAATTCCTTTATATCGATTTGACGCATTAACAAGGTAATTTTCATATAATTTTACTTCTTCAAAAGCTCTTTTCCAGTTTGCATAGCTTATAGAAGCTTCATACAAAACTTCAATTGCTTGTAAATTACGTTCGGCCGCATTTAAATTTTGTGCAATTTTCGCTTTTCTAATATCAGCCATTCGCTGATTAATGAATAATCCTTGTCCAACAGGAATTGAGATTCCAAACGAGGTTAATCCACTATTTGGTAATGTGTTTTCAGGATTAACATACATTCCTTCAGCATTATCAAATCCGGCTTTAAGCTCAATTCCGTACCAAGTAGGAATTTTAAAACTACTGTTTAAAATAGAGTAATATTCATTGTCTTTAAATTGTTTTTCATTAAAATCTACTTCAATTTTTGGATCAAAAGCACCTCGCGCTTGCATTAAATTAGCTTGGGCTTCGTTTAATTTTAAATCGGCTTGTTTTACTAATGGATGGTATTTTTTTACATAACCTAAAAATTCATTGTACGTGAATTCTGTTGGGTTATTTTGCCCAAATAAATTCATTGAACTACAAATGAAAATGAAGATATAAAATAGTCTCGATTTCATTATTTTTTAGTGTTTTCTGTTGCAGGTTGGTAAAAATTAGGAGGAAATCCATTTAGAGTTCGCCAAATTTCAAACCAAATTGGCACATCGTCTAGTAATGCTAAAGTTTGAGTTCCAGCTCCTATGCTTAGTTGCTTTGGCCATTTTTTATCTTTCGGGTCGGGAGCAATTAGCACTCGGTATTTTCCGTTTGGACTAATGAAATTTTCTTTGGCAACAATTATTCCTCCAAAAGTTCCGTAAGAAACATCAGGCCATCCGCTGAAAACAATTGTAGGCCAACCATCAAACCAAACTCTTACTTTTTCTCCTTTGTTAATTAATGGAAAATCCATCGGTTCAATGTAAGTTTCAACAGCTATATCATATTTTGCTGGCATAATACTTACAACAGCAGTCCCTTCCTTAATGGTTTCACCAATTCCAGATTGTAAAGCTCTGTTTACATAACCATCTTGTGGAGCAGTAATGTAATACAATCCATTTCTAATTTGATAGTTTTTATATTGGTTTTTAAGTTTATTTACCTGTGCTTCTGTATCAAATTGTGAACTTAAAGCAGTTTGTTTGTCGCTACTAGTTTTTGCAGTTTTTTCCGCATATTCAGCGCTAATTCTGTTGAGCTCCATTGTAGCATTTAAAACCTCGTTTTTACTAGCAATATATTTGTTTTCTTGCGTTATAATTTTTGCTTCGGTTTCTTGTAACTTCATACGTTTTTCTTCCACATCGGTCATTGGTTTTAAACCTTCTTTGTTTAAGTTTACAGAACGTGTATATTGGGTTTTAGCAATTTTAAGCTGTGTTTTTGTTGCTTCAAAATCAATACTGTCACTTTGTACTTTTAAATACGACTGTTTTAATTTGTTTTGCGCTTGTTTTAATTTCAGATTTTTTTCATTTTGAATTGCGCCCATTTGAGCTTCTAATGCTTTTACTTTATCAGCATAAGAAGTAACTGCATTTTCTTTAGCTTTTACTTGATTTCCTGTATTTTCAATCAAATTTGGATCTAAATAATCTTCTTTAATCTCGGAAATAAACAAAATAGTATCACCTTTTTTAACAAAATCACCTTCGTTTACGTACCATTTTTCGATTCGGCCACCAATAATAGTTTGAATGGTTTGTGGACGCTGATTTGGCTTTAAAGTGGTTACATTTCCTGTTCCTTGAATATTTTGTGTCCATGGAAGAAAAAGAAATAAAGCACAAATAATTACAAATGCCCAAATAATCTTTCGAATTACTTTGTAATGCTTTTGTTCTTTGAATATTTGTCCTGATTTGAATTGCTCTAACTTTACGAATTGATCAATTCTATTTTTTGTAATGTTTAGCATGGCTTAAATGGATTTAATTTCACCTTTTTCCAAAAGAATGGTTTGCTTACAAATTTGTTTCCAATAATTGTTTTTACTTGCAACAACGAGTGTCCATGGATGTTTTTCTTCACTCAAGAAATCAATGATTTCTTTACAAGTTTGTTCGTCAGATTTGTCTAAAGGGTTTTCTAAGAACAATAGTTTCGGTTCATTGATGATACATCGAGCTAATACAATTTTTTGTATTGTTGATGAATTGATTTGTTTTCCTTCAGATGAAATTGGGGTATCTAAACCTTTTGGTAGCGCTTTTATGGCTTCGGTAAGTTTTAATTTTTCTACTAATTCAAATACCATTTCCATTTTAATTTCAGGATTATTACATGTGATGTTTTCAAGAATGGTTCCTTCAAAAGGCATTTCCTGAGCTGTAATAATTCCTATTTTAGAGCGATATTCATCTGAAGAATATTTTTTATAATTGGTATTATTGATAAAAATACTTCCCGATGTTGGTTCAATTAATCGCGCTAACAAACGAATTAAAGTTGTTTTTCCAGAACCATTTTCACCTAAAATTAAGGTGTTTTGTTTTGGTTCAATCGATAAATTGATGTTTTTTAGTATTTCTTTATCGGATTTTGGATATGAAAAAGAAACGTTTTCTGTTTCAATCGTTATTTTGTTTTTATCGACTAAATAATTTGAGTTTTGAACATCTTCTTCTAACTCCATATCCACAACCGAACCTAATTTCTCTAAAGATGTTAATACGTCGTAAAACAATTCTAATCCAGAAAACAGTTTTTCAACCGCTGCAATAATACTCAAAATGATAATTTCAGCTGCAACAAATTGTCCGATGTTCATTTGTTGATTGATTACTAATAACCCTCCAATTATTAATAGACCAGCAGTGATTAAAATTTTAAAACCCGTTAGTTGAACAAATTGCTTCATTAAAACCTGAAAATGACTTTCTCTTTGTTTCAGATATTCATTAACCAGTTTATCGTTTTTGTGTAGCGAATAATTAAAAATAGAATTGCTTTTAAAACTTAAATGATTTCTAGCAATTTCTTGTAACCAATGTGCAATTTTGTATTTGTACTTCGATTCTTTTAAACTGGTTTCTAATCCTATATTGAAGTTGATTTTGAAAATCAAATACAATAATATCAAAAGTATAAGGCCAAAAAAGATAAAAAAGGAATGATATAAAGAAAGTAAAATAATACCGAAAAATATTTGCAAAGCAGCTCCAGAAATATCCAATAAAAGTTTAGTAAATCCTTTTTGAACCGTTAACGTATCAAAAAATCGATTCGCTAATTCTGGTGGATATTGATTGTGTAATTCATTGAATTTTATTTTTGGAAAACGATATGCAAATTCAAATGACGAGCGCACAAATATTTTTTGCTGTAAGTTCTCTGTGATTCGAAATTGCATTATTTTTAACAAACCTACAAAGGCTACACCAACAACTACAATAACAACTAAGATTATCCAAGAAGTGCTAACTTTTCCAGCCTGAATAAAGTTGATAATTGATTGAATTCCCAAAGGCAACGACAAACTGATTAATCCAGCGATAATAGAATACAAGAAGATTTGATAAATGTCTTGTTTGTCGATTAAGATGAGGTTTTTGAATCTTTTTAATGGTGTCATAGTAGTATTTTTTTAGCCATATCTGTGTAGAATTCGGTTGCGCATTCTTTCTCAGATAAGTTGGTAATAGTTTTTAAATGATTTTTTAAAAAATGTTGATGCAGCGCTCCTTCTACAATGTTTGAAGCTAAACTTTTTGCGTAAGGATATTCTGGATTCACTTCTTTTATAATATCAATTATCCGATTGATAACTCTTTTATATACTAAGAAAAAACCTTCTTTGTTTTCGTTGTCAACTTCTTTAGTCATTAAGGTTTTTGTAAATTCCTCAACGATAATTCGGCTTAAAATTTCTTCATTGATATAAGGAGTTGCATTATCGTCTGCTACATTTTCGGTAACTAGTTTAATTGCTTTTTCCAATTTTTCTATCGGATTTGAAACATTGGTTGTAGCAAACGCCATTCGATATTCTATCCAAGACCAATACCATGAAGTTAGATAAACCAATAGTTTATGCTTGTTTTCAAAATAACGATAAATTGAACTTTCATTAGACTGAATTTTCTCACCTAATTTTTTAAAAGTAAATGCTTCAAAGCCAATTTCATCAATTAGTATAATGCTATTTTTTAGGATATTAAGTCCTAATTCTGAAGTTTCAGGATCTTTAACATATAAC
The DNA here is from genome assembly GCF_002422095.1 of Flavobacterium sp. UBA6195. GTDB lineage: Bacteria > Bacteroidota > Bacteroidia > Flavobacteriales > Flavobacteriaceae > Flavobacterium. The sequence goes on along the minus strand of NZ_DITB01000060.1, from coordinate 22,290 downwards.
TTTTCGTTAATGGTTATTTTTAAATTTGATAGTAAATTTTGCATAACATAATATTTATGAATGCAAATATAATAGTAATACTATTAATTTATAAAAGTTTAACTTTTAATTTACATTTGTTGAATAAAAAAAAGAGATTCAAGTTAATGAATCTCTTTTTTAAATTTATTTGAGTCGTTATTTATAATAATGATTTACAAGTCATTACTGCTGGTTTTTCAATTCCCATTAAATCTAAAATAGTAGGAGCGATGTCGCCCAAAACACCATTTTGAATATTTTTTAATTCTTTATCAACTAAAATAATTGGAACTGGATTTGTTGTGTGTGCTGTATTTGGCGAACCATCTGGATTAATCATCGTTTCGCAATTTCCATGGTCGGCGATGATTATTGTGGTGTAATTGTTTTCTAAAGCGGTTTCAACCACTTCTTTTACGCAAACATCAACGGCTTCGCAAGCTTTAATTGCGGCTTCCATGACACCTGTGTGACCCACCATATCGCCATTTGCAAAGTTTAAACAAACAAAATCAACTTCACCTTTTTTAAGTTCTTCAACTAAAGCATCTTTTAGTTCGTAGGCACTCATTTCGGGTTGTAAATCGTAAGTGGCTACTTTTGGAGAATTTTTCAAAATACGCGTTTCGCCTACAAAAGGTTCTTCTCTTCCGCCAGAAAAGAAAAAGGTTACGTGAGGATATTTCTCGGTTTCGGCAATACGAATTTGTTTTTTATTGGCTTTTTCTAACACTTCACCAAGTGTTTCTGTGATGTTGTCTTTGTCGTAAATTACGTGGACATTTTCATAGGTTTCATCGTAATTGGTCATCGTTACATAATACAAATTCAGTTTGTGCATGTTGAATTCGTGGAAGTCTTTTTGCGATAAAACTTCGGTTAATTCTCTTCCTCTATCGGTTCTGAAATTGAAGAAAATCACCACATCACCTTCTTGAATTTTCGCAACTGGATTGTTGTTTTCATCCACCATCACAATCGGTTGAATAAATTCGTCGGTTACATTATTTGCATAACTTTCGTTGATAGTCATAACCGCATTTTTTGAGTGATTTCCTTCTGCATTTACTACTAAATCGTAAGCTAATTTCACTCTTTCCCAACGTTTATCTCTGTCCATTGCGTAGTATCTTCCAATTACAGAAGCTAATTTGGCATTGGTATTTTGAAGATAATTTTCTAAATCAGAAATGTATTTCGCTCCCGATTTCGGATCCACATCACGACCATCAGTAAAGGCATGAACAAACATTTTTTGAACACCACTTTCTTGAGCAGCATCAATTAAACCTCTTAAATGTGATGTATGCGAATGCACACCTCCATCGGAAACCAATCCTAAGAAATGGATGGCTTTGTTGTTCTTTTTGGCATAATCAAAAGCATTTACAAGTGGTTTTTCTTGACTCATGGTTTTGTGTTCAACCGCTAAATTTAGTTTGGCTAAATCTTGGTAAACGATTCTTCCAGCGCCAAGGTTCATGTGGCCTACTTCAGAATTTCCCATTTGACCTTCGGGTAAACCTACGTTTAAACCATCAGTGCGAAGTTGGGCATTTGGGTATTTCGTATATAAACTATCAATAAAAGGCGTGTTGGCGTTGTCTATTGCAGAAACTTTAGGGTCGGGCGATTTTCCCCAACCGTCCAATATCATTAAAATTACTTTTTTGTTCATTTTTGTGTGTTTGTACAAAGATAAACAATTGGTAAATTTCTAATTGAAAAAGTAACTTAAAATTACGAAAACGATTAAGTGATTTATCCTTTTCTAATCCAGTTTTTAGCTTGATTGTAATCGATGAAATAACGAACGCTTATTGATAAAATATGATTCAAATTGTCCTGTAATAAACTAGAGAAATTCGAATTGAAATTTTTATTAATAGTTCTGTCAAAAGTTGCAGCATTATTTCGGTATAAAATCGACATTTGACTTCCTGTAGCAAACCACCATGAATAACTTAAATCTAAATTCCAAGTACTAAAGTTTGAGTTTTTATTGCCTGTATAAGTGGTGTTTAGCGCTAAACTTCCATCTTCATTTAAGTTGTTGATTTTATTATTTTCGGCCAAAGACCAATAATGTCTAACCGATAAATTAAAATTCATCACGCTGCTTACCGAAAATTTACTCGATATTGAATTGGTATAAGTATCTCTATTTCTTCTAGCAAAAATGATATTTGAATCTTCAAAATCAATAAAACCAATATCATTTTGTTGTCTGAAATAATCAAAACTGTATGATAAAGAAAATTTGTCGTTAAATCGATATCTTGGACTAATATTTATCCCTGCTTCATATCTGTTTTGCTTTATAACGTGGGTTATATAGGGATTGATGTCTAAAGCAAATTTATAATTGTAATTCGATGAAAAATATAAAAATCCACCAACATTTGTAGGATTTACGAAATACCTATCAGCAACACGCGGTTCGTAATAATCGTAATTTTTGAAAGGGTTAAAGTTAATTCCTGCACCAAAATAATGATTTTTCTTGTTTGTAGAATTTAAGTTAACATTGAAATTACTAGCTTGAATTTGGTTTGTAGGCGTATAGAATTCAAAGTAAGAATTTAGGTTAATTCTAAAGGTGTTGAAAGTTTTATTTGGGTTTAGGATACGAAAGTTGGTGTTTCCAGAAAACGAATAATAATTGGTTCTGAAATTAATTCCTAAATCGTTGATTTCAAAATCTTTTGACATGTATTCGCCTCCGAAACTATATCTGAATTTTCCGTTTGTTTCTGCAAAATATAACGATGCGTTATAACCGTTTTTATTTTCAACATCATTAATACTACTTGATTTTAATCCTCCAGAAAGATTGTATGTATTGGTTTTATTATTCAAATCAAATAATAATCCAGTTACGTTGGCATCTCTAAAACTTCCGTTTCGTGTAACATTTGTGTTGATGAAAGTTACCGATGAATTTTGATTAAATCGTTGATCAAAAACCATTACGTTGTAATTTGTCAAAGGCGAAACTTCAATTTGTCTTGTATTATCATTATCGTCATTTGAAACCGTAGCCATTGTTTTTTCAGTGATTGCATTAAGAAAACCAATTCCTAAACCATCTTTATCACGCCCCGAAATTTTCATTGCATTTAATAAATTTACAGCTCCGGGATACGCTACCGATTCATTTGCAGCTATGTTTAAATTCAAATCTGGGGTTTGTCCAATTCTTCTCGAGTACAATAAATTCCCTTTACTAAATAAGTCAGTTCCTTCTGTAAAGAAAGGTCGGTTTTCGTTAAATTGTTGTTCGAATGGTCCTAAATTCAAAACTACATTATCAAATTTAGTTTGACCAAAATCGGGAACTAAAATCGCATCTAATGTGAAAGCATCATTAATTCCATATTTAACATCTAATCCGCCTTTTAATTCGTCTTTGGTTTTTTGAGCATCACTTCCTGAAAGATAAAAGGAAGAATAAGGTATTAAGAACAATCGGGTAGGGGTTTTGATGTTTTCGATTCCAGTTAAAATTCCGGCTTGTTGCGAAATGGCTCCAATTTTATTATCAATAGGACTCCAAGTGTATTTTTGACGTTCTCTTCTAACTTCTCTAAAAAAGTTAAGTCCCCAAGTTTGTTTGTCTTTTTCAGGAAAACGTAATGCGGCGTATGGAATTTTCATTTCAACCACATAACCAAAATCGGTAATTTTTGCATTGCTTTCCCAAATGGCATTCCAAGAACCATCTTCACCTTCCGCAGAAGTAAAGTTGGTGTCGATTTGTCCGTTGGCAGCAGTAACGAAAAATCTAAATTCTTGCTGACCATCGTTGTAACCATTTATAAAAATCCCAAAAAAATCGGAGGTTCCTAGTTCGTCTCTCTCTACTAACTCTTTTAAAATTTTCTCTGGATTTGGATCGAATAATTTTGCTCCTACATATATTGCATTATCAGAATACAGTATTTTAACTTCGGTTTTAAATTCTTCGGGAATAGGTGTGCCGTTTTTAGGTTCTAAAGAAACAAAGTCTGTTGCAATTTCAGCATCTTTCCAAGAAGCCTCGTTTAATTCAGCATCAATTGAAATGTTTTCAGTTGTTTTCTTTGTAGATACACTTTTTTTTGTTTGTGAAAACGACAAAAGAAAGCTTGTTAAGGAAATGAATATAGTGATGCCGAATTTGTTTGTCATGTAATAAATTTTGATTGCAAAAATATTGTATTACCTTAATATGTCTATTTTTTTTATATAATGTTTAACTTTTGTGAGAATAATCGACTAAAGGTTAAAATTTTCGATAAAAAACACTTGATAGTTTGTAGGTTTAAAAATAATAAATATATTTGACCCATTACAATAATAATACAACTACAAGATTAACAATGATTTACAGATTTTTACCCCTAATTTTATTTTTTGTTTTTTCGTTTAAGCCTTTAAATACAGCAGAAAATACTAAGAATGAAGTTAAATCTACTGATCCAAAATTAATTGCCGCAAATGCGAAAGCAACTTTTGAAGCTAAAACAAAATCATTTTATTCAGTGATTGATGGAAATGGTTTTTCTTTACCTTCTTTTGAAAGTTTCATTGCTGCTTTTGAAGGATATGAGCAATTAAAGCAATTGGGAAAAATTCAAAATGAAATTTTAACTATAGTTGATTTTAGTTTGTCCTCATCTCAAGAAAGAATGTGGGTTGTTGATATGAAAACCCAAAAAGTAATTTTAAAATCGTTAGTTTCTCACGGTAGAAATTCGGGTTCTGAATATGCAACTGATTTTTCTAATGCAAGCGAATCTTTCAAAAGTAGTTTGGGGTTTTATGTAACAGGAGAAACTTACACTGGCAAACACGGTTTGTCTTTACGTTTAGACGGAATGGAATATGGAATTAACGACAACGCTAGAAATAGAGCAGTTGTAGTTCACGGAGCTGATTATGTAAGCAAATCGTTTATTAAAAATACGGGAAGATTAGGAAGAAGTCAAGGTTGTCCTGCTGTTCCTTACGAAATTCACAAAGAATTAATTCAAACAATCAAAGGTAAATCTTGTATTTTTATTTATCACCCATCAAGAAACTATATAGTGAAATCTAAGTTAGTTTCGTAGTTTTTGAAAAAGGACTTTATCGAGTTCATAAATGTCATCTCTAAATTGCAGTTTGTCATTTTCAATCCAACTCGTCCAATAAAACAAATATACATTCACAGTGTCTTTAATAGACACTGTTTTTGTTTTTTCTTGTTTCAGAATGGAATCAATTTCGCCTCCGCTCCATTTTTCTGGATTGATTTCAGTTAATATTTGTTTGGTTAAAACCAATGGATTTTCAACTCGTACACATCCAGAACTTAATGAACGATACGTTTTCACAAAATAATCGCGATGATTGGTATCGTGTAAATAAACAGAATGACGATTGGCAAAATTAAATTTAACCAAGCCTAGAGAATTATTATAACCTGGTTTTTGTACATATTTATAATTGTTGGCTCTAGCTGGATTCCATTCATACGGACTAACTTCTTTTCCTTGACTGTTGTATATGGTTAGTCTTCTTGATGGAAAATAATTTCGGTTTTTTGATGCTTCCGGAGTTAAATCTTCTTTAATAATAGTAGGCGGAATAGTCCAAGTTGGATTAAAAACAAAATTGGACAACTTGGAACTCAAAATTGGAGTTTTTCTTTTTGGAGTTCCCACCACAATTCGATGGGAAGCATTCGTATCATTATTCTTTACATAATGCAACATATAATCTGGAATATTGGCAATCAAATATTTCTCACCTAAATCAGATGGATACCAACGCCAACGCTCTAAATTCGCGAAAATTTGCTCTATTCGTTCACTTTTTGTAGTGTTTAAAGCTTTTAGTGTTCCAATTCCGATAACGCCATCAGGAGCTAATCCATGACGTGCTTGAAAACGTTTTACTGCTTTAAAAGTCAAAGTGTCGTAAGCCCAAGTAATGATGCTATCTTTGTTTTTGTAATCTTTCCAATAGGCTAAACGTTTTTTGATTTTTACCATTTCAGGTAAAGTGTCGTTTATAACAATTTTGTTTTTTGTGCTTATTCTTTCAAAAGTAACGTTTGGGAATTTATCAATTTCAACTAGACTTTTTTTAAGTAATTGGTAAACAATATGATTTGGTTTTAAATCCTTAAAAGTTGAAGCGATAATTTTCTCTTTAATCCCTTTTTCTAATAATGGAGAAAGAGCTATTTCTTTTGGTTTTAAATCCCAATCGGTATATAATTCTTTTGGATTTAATTTTCCTTTGTGAAGATGGTTGGCTAATTTTTCAAAGGTTTCGGTAAGTAGAATGTCATATTTTACAATCTCTTCATCGTTTAATTTCGCTCTTTTGCTTTCTAAATCTTCAATAATATTAATTTCATAATCTTCAGGATTCAAACCTTCTTGATAGCAAAACTTAATCTCTTTAATTAAATCCTTTCGGTTTTCATCTAAATACCAAATTTCGTGAAAGTTCATTTTTTGATAATACAATTTCAAACTATCTGATTTTTCCGAAAGTAAGTCAGGATGGACAGGTCTAATAATTACATTTAAAACGGTATCTTTAATAATGCTGTTGTCAAATGCAATAGGCAACGGTTCCTTTTTACAAGAAATGATAGAGAGAATAAGAAGTAGAAAAGTAATTTTTTTCATAGAGCGCAACAATTGTGATATAAATATAAGAAGAATTATTGAAAATCTTCTCAGTGTATTTTCTTGTACATCGCAAAATGAATGCCAACATCGGGAATAAGAAAAGAATCGCCAATAATTTCATAGTCTAATTTTTCGTAAAACGGAACTGCATTTTCTCTTGCGTTGAACCAAATTAAATCGGCATTCAAATTAACGCAATGATTTTCAGCTTCTTTTACTAATTCGGCTCCAAGTCCTTTACCTTGAAATTCTTCAACAACCGCCATTCCTCTAATTTGAAATTGATTTGTTTCTGAGAATAAATTATTTTTTTCTTTGAAAACAGAGATGATTCCCACGAGTTTATCTTCTAAATACAATCCAAAATGAACAGTATTTTCATCATCATCACCTTTAAACTGACAAGTTTCGATTGTTTTTCCTTTTCTTAAAACTTCATGTCGCACAGGATATGTTTCAACCGAACTGATTTTTTTTATTTTCATAATTATATAACTCATTAAAAGTTAATCTTTTAGAGAAAAGCGTTAATTCTAGGGTAAAGTTAGTGCAATAGCTTTGAAAAAAATATCAAAAAAAATTTGCAATTACCAAAACTTTTAAAGTATATTTGCACCCACAAAAGTTAACGCTTTTGTTATGCGGAAGTAGCTCAGTTGGTAG
>NZ_DITB01000060.1:0-14912 GCF_002422095.1 Flavobacterium sp. UBA6195 | reverse complement strand
AGTTCGAGCCTCGTCTTCCGCTCCACAAAAAAGCCTTGCATTTGCAAGGCTTTTTTTATTTCAATTCGTTAAGTTCGGTTTCTGGAGCTACTTCAATAGGAGTTTCATTTCTTTTGAAAATTCTTGCGGTTAAAGTTCCTTTTAATTTTACAGAATCACCTTTCACTTCTAACCAACTTCCTTCTCTTAATCCTATAACCGGTTGCGGATTAAAATGATGAAATTCATTAATTCTAGTTTCACGCGTTTCTCCCATATGTGTTGAACCTTCAATCGGTTCTAAATAATGGGGATTAATATTAAAAGAAACAAACCCTAAGGTTCTAAAACTCGGCGGATATACAATAGGCATGTCGTTTGTTGTACTCATAGTTAATCCACAAATGTTACTTCCAGCACTTGTTCCTAAGTAAGGTGTTCCGTTTTTAACTACTTTTTCTAAGGTGTCCATAACATTGTTTTTATACAATTGGCTTACCAGTAAAAAAGTATTTCCTCCGCCAGTAAAAATTCCTTGTGCTTTTTCAAGGGCTTCGATTGGGTTTTCAAATTCGTGAATTCCTTTTACCGATATATTAATTTTAGTAAAAGCTTCGCTAACTTTTTTAGTATAATCATCATGCGAAATTCCGCTAGGTCTTGCGTATGGAATAAAAAGTAACTCTTTCACATTAGAAAAGAACGATTGCAATTCAGGTAATAAATAGTCTAAATATTCACCTCCATGTAAAGTAGAAGTGCTGGCAATAATTATATTTTTCATTGATTATTTTTTTACAAAGCTACCAAATTTGTCTTAACATAAGTTTATCATCTTGTTAGGATTTCATTTTAAAAGTTTCCACTTAAATTTACATATCATGAAAATGAAGTTTATGGCAAAACGATTACTTCTAATTTTTATTTTTTTTCCATTAGTCGTTTTGTCACAAAATGATTCCCTTGTTAATGGAAAAATAGTTTCAGAATCCTCTTTGCTGGAAGGAATTCACGTCATTAATTTAGCTACACGAAATGGTGTTGTGACAGATTCAAGAGGTTATTTTCAAATAAAAGCCAAAGTTTCCGATACGCTTCAGTTTAGTGCTGTAAATTTAAAAGCTACTCGATATATTATAAAAGCTACTGATTTTTCTAATGATTTATTGTTAATCAAAATGGAGTCACTTATCACGGAATTGGAGGAAGTAGCAATTATTAATTATAAAAACATAAATGCTGTTGCTCTTGGCATTGTTCCTGCAAATCAAAGAACCTATACACCAGCTGAAAGAAAATTAGCGGCGGCAGGAGATTTTAAATGGTATAGCCCATTATTAATTCCGTTAGGAGGAATGAGTGTTGATGGTCTCATTAATTCTGTGAGTGGAAGAACTACCATGTTAAAGAAGGAATTGGTAGTTGAAAGAAAAGAGCAGTTGCAAGATAAGACTATCGATTATTTTGAAAGAAAATATTTTGTAGAGACATTAAAAATTCCAGATGAATATGTAGATGGTTTTTTGTTTTACATTGTAGAGAATGAAAAATTCAGCAATGCTATGAATGATAAAAACAGAGTAATGGCTGCTTTTGTATTGACGGAATTAGCAACTGAATTCTTGAAATTAAAAGAAATAGAACTTAAATATTCAAGGCAAAATGAAAACTAAATTGGCATTAGTAATGTTTTTTCTAGTGAATCAATTTTTTTTTGGTCAGCATATTGAAAGAAAAATATTGAAAGGTAGAATCATTGCAGATACAATTGAAGTTGAGAATCTAACGGTTTTTAATATTACTTCAAATGTAGGAGCTGTTACAAATGTAGATGGTAAATTTTCAATAAAGGCTAGACCAAGCGATACTCTGTATATTCAAGGGATTTCTTATGAATCTAAAAAATATATTATAACAGATAGGGATTTTTGGCAAGAAGAGTTGGAAATATTACTTAAGGTTAAAATAACAGAATTGAATGAAATTGAAATTACACCTTACACATTAACAGGAAATATTAAACAAGATACTAAACGAATAAAGGTGTATGGTGAAGGATTTTCAAAAATAGACATGAGTATTAAGCATTATGAAGACAATGTAAGAATAGGCTCTCCAATAAATACCGCTATGCCAAGTCACTTTGCTCCTAATGGTGCTGCCTTTGATTTTATTGCTATTGGTAGAGGTTTAGGGAAATTATTAGGAATTAAAGGAAATCCAAAGAAAAATTCAGAACGCGTTTTTGAAGAACGAAGACAAAGAGACATTCAATCCAAGTCTTTTTCTGATCATATTTTTGAACGTTTTTCATATAATTTTTTTGTAGAAACTTTAAAAATTAGACATGAAGATATTTCAATGTTTTTGCAATATGCTGAAATGCCAGTAAAAGATTTGTCTTTATTTCTAAAACCAGAATATGAAATTCAACTTATCGAATTTTTGACAACTAAAGCAAAATTATTTAATTCTGAAAAACAAGTTGAATAATTAGTATTTTTACCAAATGAAAAAGAAATTACTTCAATTTATAATGCCACTTTTTTTGGTTGTTTTATTAAGTTCGTTTGCATGGCATAAATTTTATGTGTCAGTAACTCAAATTGATTTTGTACCTAATAAAAAAAGAGTAGAAATAACTTCCCGAATCTTTATTGATGATCTTGAAAAAGCATTAGAAAAAAAATTTAAAAAGAAGTTTTATATCACTTCAACCAAAGAAATTGAGAATTCCGAAATTCTAATTCAAGAATATTTGAAAGAAAAAATAAAAATTTCTATCAACAAAAAAGCTCAGAATATAGAATATTTAGCTCGAGAAGTAGAAGGTGATGTGTTAATTTTTTACACTAAAATTGCAATTTCAAAAAAAATAAATACCTTCGAAATCTATAATTCACTATTAACGGATCTTTATAAAGAACAGCAAAATATTGTTCATTTGAATATTAACGGTAACAAAAACAGCTTTTTATTTACTAATAGTGAAACTAATCAAAAAATAGTCTATTAAATAGAATTCAATTTATGAAAAAGTCAATTGTATTAAGTGCTTTTCTATCTTTAGTTATGTCTTTTGGAGCTGTAGCTCAAGAAGTAAAACCAGAAGAAAAAAAGCGAGAGCTTGGACATTATAACGAGAATAAGTTTCGTCAAATGTATGACGAAATGGCTACTCCAAATATGTTTAGAACAGCATCTGGTGCGCCTGGACCAGCTTATTATCAACAAAAAGCAGATTATAAAATGAATCTGGAATTAGATGATAAGAACAAAAAATTATACGGTTCTGAAACCATTACCTATTATAATAATGCACCAGAGGCACTAGAATATTTATGGGTACAATTAGAACAAAACATCGAAAGACCAGATTCTAAGACTCCTTTAGTTGAGAACCAAAATATGGATAAATCGATAACGGTGACAAATTTTACAAAAAAATACATGGATAAACCTTTTGAAGGCGGTTTCAATATTGAATACGTAAAAGATGCAAAAGGAAATCCAATGAAATATACCATCAACCAAACGATGATGCGTATCGATTTACCAAAACCACTTAAAAATGGAGAAAAAATTTCTTTTTCAATCAAATGGTGGTACAATATTGTGAATTACATGGAAGGAGCACACAACGGACGTTCAGGTTATGAGCAGTTCCCTGATGGAAATCGTTTGTATGTAATGGCGCAATTTTTTCCAAGAATGGCTGTCTATAACGATGTTGAAGGTTGGCAAAACATGCAATTTTGGGGAAGAGGTGAATTTGCTTTAGTATTTGGAGATTACGATGTAAATATCACAGTTCCAGCTGATCATGTAATGGAGGCAACTGGAGTTCTACAAAATAGAAACGATGTTTTTACTGCAGAACAAATAAAAAGATGGGAATTAGCTGAGAAAACTTTTGATAAGCCCGTAGTAATTGTTACTCAAGAAGAAGCGGTTGCAAAAGAAAGTAGCTTTTCAGATAAAAAGAAAACATGGAAATTTAAAGCACAAAATGTTCGTGACTTCGGTTTTTCAACTTCAAGAAAATTCATAATTGATGCTATGGCGGTTGATTTGCCAACAAATAAACCATTAGCAATTTCAATTTACCCAAAAGAAGCAAATCCGCTATGGGGAGATTTATCTACAAAAGCGGTTGCACATACATTAAAAACCTATTCTCATTTTACATTCGATTATCCTTATCCAAAAGCAGTTTCAGTTTCGGCAGAAGATCAAGGAATGGAATATCCAATGATTTGTTGGAATTACGGCCGTCCTGATGAAAAAGGTTTTGTGAGTGATAGAATTAAATATGGAATGTTAGGCGTAATTATTCATGAAGTAGGACACAACTTCTTCCCAATGATTGTAAATTCAGACGAAAGACAATGGTCTTGGATGGATGAAGGGTTAAATACATTCTTAGAATACTTAACAGAAACTTCTTTCGATCCTAATTTCCCTGCAACAAGAGGTCCAGCTAAAAATATTGTACCTTACATGAAAGGAAAACAAAAATATTTAGAGCCTATCATGTCAAACTCTGAGAATATATACAATTTTGGAGCTAACGCTTATGGTAAGCCAGCAACTGGATTGAATATTTTGAGAGAAACCATTATGGGTAGAGAATTGTTTGATTATGCATTTAAAACCTATGCAAATCGTTGGAAATTCAAACACCCAACTCCAGAAGATTTCTTTAGAACTATGGAAGATGCTTCTGCGGTTGATTTGGATTGGTTTTGGAGAGGTTGGTTCTATTCAACCGATTATACCGATATAGGTGTAAAATCAGTTAAACAATATTTTGTTTCTACAGAAGCTTCAAAAGAAACGCAAGCAATGTTTAATAGAAGAGGAAGAAAAATCAGTGATGGTGAGCCAATGTTGTATTTAGTTGCAGAAGACACACCTGATTTTAATCCTGAATTAAAAAAAGGGTTTGATGTTAAAAATGTACAAGCACTTTCAGATTATTTAAATAAAAATTATTCTGTAGAAGAAAAGAATGCTTTAAAATCTCCTAAATATTTCTATGAAGTAGAGTTTGAAAAACCAGGAGGATTAATAATGCCAATCATTGTAGAGCTTCAGTTTGAAGACGGAACTAGTGAAACTCACAAATTCCCAGCTCAAATTTGGAGAAAGAACAACGATATTGCTAAGCGAGTTTTTGCAACGGAGAAAAAAGTGGTAAAAATTCAAATCGACCCAAAATTAGAAACAGCCGATGTTGATGTTGAAAACAATTATTGGCCTAAAGCAGAAACGGTATCAAAATTTGATACATTAGAGAAAAAATAAGAATTAAGGCTATCTTCGGATAGTCTTTTTTTTGATTACTTTAAGATAAAGTAGGTATAAAACTTTGTAACTTTGCGAAGTTAATTTTCAAAAGTACACTATGTTTGGAATTGGTGGAGGTGAATTGTTTTTCATCATTTTAGTTGTTTTAATGTTATTTGGATCAGATAAGATTCCAGATATTGCTCGTGCTTTAGGAAAAGGTATGGCGCAATTGAAGAATGCTACCAACGAAATAAAAAGCGAAATTCAAAAAGGAACTCAAGATGCAGGTTTGGACATGAATACATTAACAGGCGGTGTTTCTGAAGAAATAGCAAAAGCGAAAGAAGGAATTGCTAAAATGGTGAATCCAATGGAAAATATGAATTTAGATGTTCAAAATCCAATAGAACAAGTAAAAGAAGATATTGAAAATATTACCGGACCCATAAAAAGACAAATGTAATTTTGGAGCACTTAATAAACTTAGATAAAGAATTATTCCTTTTTTTAAACGGATTAGGCTCAGAACCATTTGATGGTTTCTGGATGATTATTACAAAGCAATTTTATTGGTCGCCACTTTTTATCGGAGTTTTATATCTGATTCAAAAGAAAGTAGGATGGAAGGGTTTAGGGATTATTATTCTTTTCTTAGCCGCTTTAATTACGTTTACAGATCAAATCACTAATCTGTTCAAGTTTTCTTTCGAACGTTTACGCCCATGTAATAATCCTGAATTTGAGGGTATTATGCGAGAAGTGATGAATAGAAAATCATTCAGTTTCTTTTCTGGCCATGCTTCTAACTCTTTTGCATCAACAATATTTATCGTATTAATTCTAAGAAAATATTACAAACACACTTATTTGTTGTATCTATTCCCATTAATCTTTGCTTATAGTAGAATTTACTTAGGATTGCACTATCCTGGAGATATACTTACAGGTTACCTTGCTGGAGGAATTTTTGGTTTTGCGTTTTATAAATTGTATTTGTCTTTTGGAAAAAAATATAATTTGAAAACTGCGGCTGAAAACTGCGGCTGAAAACTACAAAACTCTACTAACCGTTAAACCATCACGAATCGGCAATAAGACTGTTTCTACTCTAGGGTCTGTATTTAGTAATTTGTTATATTCTAGTAAAACGGGTGTGCTTTTATCATTTGGTTTTACTTCTTCTAATACTTTTCCGCTCCACAATACATTATCAGATAAGATAATTCCGCCTTTATTCATCATGGGAACAATTAAGTGAAAGTAATTCACGTAATTTTCTTTATCAGCATCAATGAAAACCAAATCGAATTTTTTATTTAAAGTCGGAATAATATCAACCGCATCACCTAAGTGTTGAAAAATTTGATCTTTCCACGGCGAAGCATCAAAATATTTTCTTTGAAAATCGACTAATTCTTCTTCAATATCAATTGTATCTAAAGTTCCGTTTTCAGCCATTCCTTCTGCTAAACACAATGCTGCATAACCAGTATAGGTTCCAATCTCCAAAATATGCTTCGGGCGAATGATTTTTGAAAGCATACTCAAAACTCTACCTTGAAAATGACCACTCAACATTCGAGGTTGCATGATTTTTTGGTGCGTTTCTTTGTTTAATTTCGCTAATAATTCAGGTTCTGCTTGTGAATGATTGGCAACGTAATCTTCTAAATCGTCTGATATGAAATGCATTTTATAAACTTTTTATTGGATTTTGAAATGTGTTAAAAATTCTAATTATGAATATTTCAGAATCTTTTATATAGTAAAGAATTTTATAATTTCTAACGATAATTCTTCTGCAATCCTTTCTATACTCATCCATTTGAAATTGCTCTACAAAAGTAATCGTATTTGGTGCTTGATAAATTTCGTCAATGATTTTATTTGCAGTTTCTAATGAAATTTTGTGAGAAAGATAATAATGTATGTTTGAAATATCTTCGAATGATTTTGAAGTCCAAATAACTGAAAATATCATTTATTTTCTTTTTAATTGCTGAATTTTTGAAGCCATTTCATCGTTTGAAAAAGTTTTATTGTTTTTAATGTCTTCAAAACCTTCTTCAACTTTTAATTGGTATTCATCTAAATTTAAAGCATAGCCTTTCGAATCAAAAGCAATAGTTTCTTTTGAATATTCATTTAAAACTGAATCTACAATGCGAAGCACGCGCTCATCGGCATTTTCAAGTTTCAATTTGATAATTTCTTTTAATTCAGGAATTCCCATAAAATTCTTTTTAACAAAAATACAAAAAGAATTCATCCAAATTTCTAATTTCTGAATTCTAATTTCTAAAATCATTACTTTTGCACCATGCAAATCGAGAAAAAAGACATACGAGCACTAACTAAAGAACAATTACGTAATTTTTTTGTTGCTAACGGAGATAAAGCGTTTCGTGGTAACCAAGTTTATGAGTGGTTATGGCAAAAACGCGCGCATACTTTTGAAGATATGACCAATGTGTCTAAAGAAACGCGCGCCATGTTAGAAGCTAATTTTGTAATTAATCATATCAAAGTAGATACTTTACAACGTAGCGAAGATGGAACTGTTAAAAATGCCGTTCGTTTGCATGATGACTTAATTGTAGAATCGGTTTTGATTCCAACTGAAACTCGAACTACCGCTTGTGTTTCTTCGCAAGTAGGTTGTAGTTTAGATTGTAATTTCTGTGCTACAGCGCGATTAAAGCGCATGCGTAATTTGGAACCAGGAGAAATCTACGACCAAGTAGCAGCCATTGATAACGAAAGTCGTTTGTATTACGACCGACCTTTATCTAACATCGTTTTTATGGGAATGGGAGAGCCTTTGATGAATTATCCAAACGTAATGAAAGCGATTGATATGATTACGTCTACTGAAGGTTTAGGAATGTCGCCAAAGCGAATCACCGTTTCTACTTCTGGAATTCCGAAAATGATTAAGAAAATGGCCGATGATGAGGTTAAATTCAAACTAGCAGTTTCCTTACATTCAGCTGTTGAGGAAATTCGAAACGTAATCATGCCATTTACTAAAAACTTTCCATTAACCGATTTGCGTGAGAGTTTGGAATATTGGTACAGAAAAACCAAAAGTAAAATTACTTACGAATATGTGGTTTGGAAAGGAATCAACGACGATAAAAAATCGATTGATGCTTTGGTGAAATTCTGTAAATATGTTCCTTGTAAAGTAAATTTGATTGAATATAATCCAATTGATGATGGTATGTTTCAACAAGCCTCTGAAGAAGCAACTAACGCTTATATAAAGGCTTTGGAGAGAAACAATATCGTAGCAAAGGTACGAAGAAGTCGCGGTAAAGATATTGATGCGGCTTGTGGGCAATTGGCGAATAAATCTTAAATTAATTTTACATTTTTATTTCGATATTGATGAATGGTTTTAGAATCTTTAATTTTTGCCTTTAGCAATTGTTTTCGTACATTTGTTATCGAATGAAAATAACCGAACAAATAAAGCTCCCAATCACCAATGAAATGGAACTCTTTGAAGAGAAGTTTCGTGATTCCATGTCTTCAAAAGTGGCTTTATTGAACAGAATTACACATTATATTGTAAACCGTAAAGGAAAACAAATGCGACCTATGTTTGTTTTCTTAACCGCTAAAATGGTTTCGGGGGGTTCTATTAATGAGCGGACTTATCGTGGTGCTTCGGTTATCGAATTAATTCATACCGCAACTTTAGTGCATGATGATGTGGTTGATGATAGCAATAAACGTCGTGGTTTTTTCTCATTAAATGCTTTATGGAAAAATAAAATCGCGGTTTTGGTTGGCGATTATTTATTGTCAAAAGGATTATTGCTTTCTATTGATAATAATGATTTCGATTTACTAAAAATCATATCAGTAGCCGTTCGCGAAATGAGTGAAGGTGAATTGCTTCAAATTGAAAAAGCGCGAAGATTAGACATTACAGAAGATGTTTATTATGAAATTATCCGTCAAAAAACTGCTACTTTAATTGCAGCTTGTTGTTCGCTTGGTGCTTGTTCTGTTGCTCCAGATGATAAAGAAGTGGTGGAAAAAATGCGCAAATTTGGAGAGCTTATCGGAATGGCATTTCAAATAAAAGATGATTTATTCGATTACACCGATGACGCCATTGGAAAACCAACCGGAATCGACATCAAAGAACAAAAAATGACATTGCCATTGATTTACGCTTTGAACAATTGTTCTCCAAAAGAAAAAAGTTGGGTTATCAACTCAGTTAAAAATCATAACAAAGATAAAAAGCGTGTAAAAGAGGTTATCCAATTTGTAAAAGATAAAAACGGATTGGCATATGCTGAAGAAAAAATGATTCAATTTCAACAGGAAGCTTTGCGTTTAATAGAAAATTTCCCATCGTCTTCATACAAAGATTCTTTGATTTTAATGGTCAATTATGTTATTGAAAGAAAGAAATAATTGAACTGGTTATTTTACTGAAATTAAAAGAATATAGGGGGTAGATTTTAATTTGAGGTTGAATAAATTTAAATTATAACGCTAGGCTTTTTGGGTTTGAATTGTGATTAGAATTGGATTTATTTTTCTTAGATTTAAAGAAATTTGTAATCCAAAAATTTACATCATAAGCAGTGGGTTCAAAGCCATTTTTTTTAATAAAGTCGTTGTAATATTTCAAAAATTCATTTAGAGAAGCATCCATTTTTTTGTTTTTTTCGGGGTTATTTTAGTTTTTAATTGTTCTTTTTGTTCATAAGGAAATTCTAATGTTACCGTTGTAATTTCATTTTCTTTGCTTGAAATGGAAATTTTCCCATTTAAAAGTTCTGTGAATTGTTTAGCAATAATTAATCCTAGACCTGATCCTTTAATTGTAGAAGTATTGCTACCTCTAAAAAATGATTTGAAAAGATGTTTGTTTTCACTTTGAGGAATTCCACAGCCAAAATCAATAATTTCAATTTTGAAATTATTGGTAAAGTAATCTACTTTAATGATAGGATTGCTACTGCCTACAGAATATTTAAATGCATTAGAAATTAGATTGTTTAAAATATGAGTTAGTAAACTTTCGTCAGTTTGTATATTTTTTTCAAATTTCTTTTTGTCTATAATTATTTTTCTTCCGTCTTTTTCATTATTAAAATAAGTTTCAATTAGATTATCAATGAATTTATTTAAGTTTAATTCTTTTATTTCAACTTTTAAGTTATTTGATTCGTATGCCCCAAAAACTAGAATATTATTCATTAATTCTGTCATACGATTAACTTCATTAGAAATTCTTGAAGAAATTCTTTCAATTTCATCTTTTTCATTAATTTGTAAAAGATTCATTTTGTAATTCAATAGTTCAATATTAGAATAAATTACAGACAAAGGAGTTCTAAATTGATGAGATGCCATTGTGACAAAACCCGATTTAAGTTCGTTTAATTCCTTTTCTTTAATTAAGGCTTGTTGAATATTTTCTCTATCTTTTACCCTCTCGGTAATATCTCTACTTGAAGTTTGAAGACCAATAATTTGGTTTTCATTATCTAAAATTATTTTAGAGTATGTTTCCAGCCAAATGTATTTCTCACTTTTAGTTTTGAATCTAAAAGTTATAATTTCATTTTTATTTTTAAGAATATTAGCATGTTGTTTGGCTACTCTTGCAACGTCATCAGGATGAATATAAGTATAAGGGTCTTTTAATAATAACTCAGAAGGGCTAAATCCGGTTATTTTAGTAGAAGTATTAGAGGCATATGTTATGGTTCCGTCGGTTTGGTGTTGCATTATAAAATCAGAAGTATTGTCTGCAATAAATCGATATTTTTGTTCTGAAATAGCTAACTTGTTTTTAAAGTTAATAGTGTCGTTGATATTAGTAATACTTCCTATTATGATTTTTTCATTAGTAATAAAATCTAAATCAATGTTTAGAAGTAGTAATCCCCAAATTTTTTGATTGTTTTTCATCAAAAGCTGTACTTCAAAACTTGTAGAAGTTTTTGAATTAAGTAACAGCTCAACAGCTTCATCTTTTGATACGTTTTCTAAATAGTCAAAAATATTTGAACCCAAACAAGCAGCAATATTATGTCCTGTTATTTCCTCCCATCTATTATTTAAAAAAATAAGATTTCCATCCAAATCCGTTTTAAAAATAATTTCAGCTAGATTATTAACTAGATGATCATACTCGTTTCTTTGTTTTGCTAATTCAATTTCTTTGGTTTTTATTTCGCTAATATCAATATGAGTACCAATTATTTTTTCAGCAATTCCAAATTCATTTTCTAACATTATTGCAGAATACTTTATCCAAACATAATGACCTTCTTTGTGTTTCATTCGAAAAATACCTTCGTATTTATCGGTTTTTCTTTCAATGAATTTTTCAATTTTATATACGGTTTCAACTAAGTCGTTAGGATGTAATTTTGATTTCCAAGTTTCAAAATTATGTTCAAGCTCATTGTTGTTGTATCCTAGCATTCCAAACCAATTGTACGTAAATTTAACTTCGTTAGTAATTAAATTAATTTCCCATTTTGCCTGATTTGAGCCTTGCATGTAAAAATCTAACTCGTTCAATGTTTTTTCTAAGTCTGATCTTACTTTCTCCTGATTTAATCTTAGACCTATATTATGAGCAACTGTATGTAGTGCCTCCACTTCTTCTTGAGCCCAAATAGTTTCGTTTTCACAATCATCAAATCCAATCCAGCCCCAAAAAACATTGTTTGAAAAAATCGGAGTAAATAAATAAGATTTAATATCCTGCATTTCCATTACCTCTCTGAAATAATCATTTGTACTTTCTTTAACTAAACCAAAGAGGGGTTCGTTTTTTGAAAGAGGTTTATATAAACCAGGAAATGCCTCATAGGTATGGCCGCTTAAATCAGGACTTCCAATAAAAGGAGTAGTGTTAGCATCACACCATTCATATTCATAATTAAGAATCAAAACGTCGTTTTTAACTTCATTCTTAAATATATAACATCTGTTTATTTCGATATTACTGCCTAATGTATTTATGCAATTTTGTAATGCATCATGAATGTTTAACTCCTTAAGAAGATAATTATTTGCCTCTGATATAGCTTTGAGAAGATGAATCATTTTTGTATTTATAGGGGGTTGATAATAGTTTAGATTTTTTCTTGACAGATTAAAATAAAAAGCGTAACTTTAGGTAAAAATCAATAAAAATTAAGTTTCTTGTTTTATAATTTTCAATAATTTCTAAATATTTTTTTTCCAATTTTAAGAGCACTATATTATTTGAATCAAAATTATTTTATTTATTTTTTCCAATACCCTTATTTACTTATAAGTTAAAATTTTATGGCAATATTTTAAAAAAATTAAAATTAATTTTACTCCATGAAAATCACTAATCCTCAATTGCTTCTGGTAGAAGATGATATCTCCTTAGGTCAAACTATTTCTGAGTTACTTCAGGTTAATGGTTATGATGTGAAATGGTGTAAAAATGGACTGGAAGCTTTCCAGCTTTTAGAAAATAATTTACCAGATATTATTATATGCGATTTAATGATGCCTATAATGACAGGAGAAGAATTGTTTCTTAAAATTAGAAATTTTAGAAGGTATGATCAAATACCATTTATCATTATTACTGCTGATTTAACTTTTGAAAATAAAATAAGACAATTAGAAAACGGAGTTAATGATTTTATAAATAAACCTTTCAAGATACAAGAGCTGGTATTAAAAATTAAAAACTTTTTAAACTATAAAGCTAATGTTGTAAAGCAAAGTCAAAATCCGATATCGAAAATTCAAATTAAATCTAGAAAAAACGATTTCTTTGATAAAATTAATGATATCATAATTAAAAATATCAAATCCGATATTACTATTGAAAGGCTTGCTAAAGAGGTTTTTGTAAGTAAATCTACATTAGATAAAAAAATAAGAAAATTTAAACAAGTTAATGTTTCTACTTACATAAGAGAAATTAGACTTAATTATGCAATTAGCCTTATTGAAGCGGGAGAGGGAAATGTTGATGCTTTAGCTAATGAAAGCGGTTTTAATTCAACATCTTATTTTTCAATTTGCTTTAAAAACTACACAAGTTTATCTCCAAAAAAATATATTAAACAAAAAATTCAAGGAAAATAATTTTTATTTTTTTTACTTTCATACAACCTTTTTATTCTTGTTCTCGTCTATGTATTTAGAAGATATGATTCAATAAATGAATTATATCAAAATCAGTATCATTTATTTTAAATTTGAACATGATATTGAACTTAAAATGAAAGTAATTCAACTAAATCAAGAAGAAAAACAACTTATTATGTTGGCTGTCGAAAATAATAGACAAGCGCAACAGCAAATTTATGCCAAGTTTTCTTCTAAAATGTTGAGTATTTGTCGTCAATACATAAAAGATATTCACCACGCTGAAGACGTAATGATTACGGGATTCATGAAAGTATTTACCAATCTAAAACACTTTGAACACAAAGGCAGTTTCGAAGGTTGGATTAGAAGAATAATGGTGTATGAATGTATCGATTTTCTTCGGGTGAAAAAGAATAATTTTAGTCACCAAGATATTGAAGATGTTACAATAAGCGAGAATGAATCGGTATATGAAATGGAAGATTTTTCTGTAGATGACATTCAAAACATGATTGATAATTTGCCCGATGGTTATAAAATGGTTTTTAACTTATATGCAATTGAAGGTTACAAACACCAAGAAATAGCCGAAATGCTTAAAATAAGTGAAGGAACATCAAAATCACAATTATCACACGCTAGAAAGTTATTGCAACAACAAATCACAGAATTAAAAAAGAAACTCAATGGAACCAAATAAAATAGATAATCAAATAAGAGAAAAGCTGAATGCTAGAGAAATTCAGCCTTCTGCACAAGCTTGGGATCGCTTAGATGTTATGCTTACGGTTTCAGAAGAAAAAAAGCCAAAGAAAGGTTACGGATGGTTTTTTGTAGCCGCTTCTACGATACTTTTTCTCGGATTGGGATTTTTCATTTTCAATTCAAACGAAACGCAAGAAATTAATAATTCAACACCAATTGTAACCACTATCAACGAAGAAATTGATACGACTGAAACCAATAAAATAAATGAAATTTCAGTTAGAAATGTAAAATCTCTTTTGGTTCAGAATGAAATAAATAATTCACAACCAACAAGAAATAAAAAATCTGTTGAAACAAGTAAAGGGATAAAAGAGGAAAGCGTTTCGGAAGAAAAAATTACTCCCAACTCCCAACTCCCAATTCTTAAAACATATAAATACGTTTCACCAGAAAATTTATTAGCCGAAGCTCAAACTGGAGAAAGAACAATAAATTTAGACAATAAAATTGCTCCAAAATCAAAGGTTAAAATTGATGTTAATTCATTATTAACAAGCGTTGAAAAAGAACTAGATGTTAATCATAGAGAAACTACATTAGAAAAATTAAATAGAAAATTTCAAGATGCTAAATCAGCATTAGCTAATAGAAATTACGAATAAACAAAAATCATCATTAATTAAAAATCAAACAGTGATGCAAAAAATTATTTTGTACACCATCATTATTGCTTTTAGTTTAGTGACAAAAGCATTTGCCCAGGAAAAAAGTTTTGAAAAAAAGGCGAAAGAAATCGCTTCTAACAT
>NZ_DITB01000096.1 GCF_002422095.1 Flavobacterium sp. UBA6195 | reverse complement strand
GGCGGAGCCGTCTACTCGATTACAAGCTGCCCTTTATTTAATTTTTTTCATCCTGTTTCTTAACTTTTCCAAAATTATAGGTTAAACCAAAGAAATGACCAAATGCGAATTTTTCTGTCATTGGAATTGTTCCTTCTGTGCCTAGGTCATATGAAACGCTTCCATCCGTTTTGTAATTGTCTGATATTCGCGAAATTCTTCCCATAGATAAACCTGTATGCAATACAATTCGTTCTTCTTTTCCAATGATAAAACCTAAACCTGTTAATAATTGGAATTTTTGGTTAGTAGTAAATAATGCTCCAATGCTTAAACCTGGTCTAACCCAAGAACCCCCTCGAAGTGATACATTAATGGTTGAGCCAAAACCAAATTCATAATCTCCTCTATTTTTTTCAAAAATATATTTATTGCTACCGTCATCTTTTGTTTCATATTCTTTATCCATTAAAGAAGTTAAAAATAAACCACCACTTATGTCAATTTTTACACCACCTTTCACCCAAATATTATAAGTGTATTTATCTGGTGTAGGGTTTGTAGCTGTTTTGTCATAGCGTTCAACTGTTACTTCTACTGCATCAATATTTTTACCATTAATATCAATAGGAACGATATAATTATCAAATTTTAGTTGCATCATTTTTGAAATTTCATCTATAATCTTTACAGACAAAGGATCAATTTCTTTAATATTTTCATCGAATTCTTTTTTAGTGTTCTCAAATAAATATGCTTCGCTTCCTATATCTTTAGTGTCACTGATAAGTTTTGTATAAGTGGAAAAATAACTCTCTCTTTCTATTTCAAACTTTAATTTATCTAAATAATCCTCTGCTGAAATAATTAAAATGTACTTGTCTAGTTTGGATTTAAGGTTTTTGAACTCTTTACCTAAAAGATTAATTGCTAATGTTATATTCTCCTCGTCTTCTAACTGATTTTTTGGAATTACTTTTATAGCTTGTTTGCTATGTTGGTTTACAAAAGCTATTGAGTATTGCGATTTAAAGTTATATTCAGATGTAGCCGCTTGTAATTCTAAATTTGCTATTTCTATTGCTTTTTCTAATTCTATTTTATTTAAATTCATTTGCTTTAATTTAGATTTATATTCTAAATTAATTTTGTTGCTATTTGTAGTACTTAATAACATATTTGATGCTTTAAAGTCAGATATTTCAAAATTTAATTTTGAAAGTTGATCTGATAACGTGTTTATTTTATTTTGAGCAACAATAGGGCTGTCGGTTTCAGATTTTTCTTTGGGTTCAATTTTTTCTAATGTCGATTTTACATTTTCTAACGGATTTTCATTAAAATCGAAAAAAGTTATCAAATCGTGATTAATTACATACTTGTATTTATATGGATTACCATTAACTAATTTAAATGCTAACGGTTCTTTTGCTTTAATAACTAATTTAGAATTAGAATTTACCGAATCTCTTAAAGAGTTTAACGTTGGTTCCCCAAGGTTTAAGGTAAAAACTTTTGTTTCAATTTGTGCTTGACTCTGTATTGCAAAGACAATCGATAGTATTAGTAAAATGATTTTTGTTTTCATAATAATAATATTTTTTTTTAATCATTATAGCTTATATTGGACTAACTTTTATTTGAAATTATTTAGTTCACTTTTTTAAGATTTTCGTAGAACTTTTGATTATCGAGTCCTGTAATTAATTTAATACCTCTATATTTAATTGTATTATTAACTAAAATATATTCTATATAAATTTTTTCTCTTGTTTTTGGGGACTCTAAAACATACATTCCAATTTTATAATTTGGTCTGTTTTTTTCGTGCAAATATTCATTTATAGCATTTTCACCAAATTCTTGTTTCCACATATTCATTATTTTTAAAGCATAAGATTCATTTAAGTCAAGAGAATAGGAAACAATATTCCCAAATTCAGTTATAATCCTATCTATTTCTTTTTCAGATTGAATTCTAGAAACATCATTTTTTTTATTAATTCTGATTATTTTATTTCCATTTACGAGATCATTTTTTTTTGGGTTTTCATTAAACTCTTTGTAAAAATCAGGATATTGTTTTTTCAAGTTTTTAAAATCAGCTCCAATTTTTATTTTTTCATCCCACTCCCAAGCTTCAATTTTAGGTGTTAATTCACGATAAAAATCTACTAATTCTTTGTTCTTCTTTTCCGCTTCTTGCTTCTCTAAATCTGATTTTTGTTTTTCTTTTATCCAAACTGTTTTCTCGATAGGATAGTTTGCTAACTTCTCATTGATTGCATAGACTTCTCTATATCTTTCATCCAATCCACTACTTTCCATTGCTATTAAATAAGCACTGGTATTTTTTCTTAAGGAAGATAAGAGATTAAAATTACTTTCGTTATCATAAAGTTCGTCAGGTTTAAACAACTTATCTTGCGAAATAATTCTTAGATATAATGATTTGTCTTTTATTGAACCTAATAGCTTATCAAACTCATCTAATTTTTTGATGGTGGTTTTATACTCCTGGTTGTTGAATGCCATTTCGGCTTCTTCAAATTTCAGGTCTGCTATGGCGCTTTCTTGTGCGAAAGAAATAGCGAATAGGAATATTAGTATTAATGTAAAAGTATTTTTAATCATGGTTTTATTTTTATCATTATTATTTCATTCCATATAATTATTGTTTTCATGGCTTTATCTTCTTTATAGTTATTGGTTCAAGATTGCTGTTTTCATTATGAAATATTAGTTTTTCTTTAGATAAGTATACTATTGACGTAGCCTCATTACAAACATATTTTCCTTTTTCAACTTTTCTAAAAGGTAAATCTACAATAGTGTCCGCAAGTGAATGTAAATATAAAGTATTGCCTTTTTTGGTGATTTCCAGTTTATAATCTCCAATAGTATATATACCTGTGTAGTTATCTAAATTTTCAATTTCAATTTCTAATGCTTTAATTCTCTTTTCAAAAATATTTTTAGTTGAATATTCAGAATCAACTTCTAATGATAAATTTTCAGAAGTAAATTTTACTTTATGTAGATATTCTTCAATCAAATATTCATCATTTTCAACAAACTTTAAAGGCAAAATATTTTTGCTGAGATAACACTTAATATATAATCTATTATTATCTTTTGTAATATGAATTGCACCAAGATTAGTGTTCGAGTCATATACTCCTACATATTTATCTAAATTGTCATTAATTTTTTTAATTTCTAACTGAAATGCTGTTTTATCCTTCGGATACTTTTCTATTTTTTCACTAATTCCATAAACTTCTCTATATCTTTCATCCAATCCGTTACTCTCCATGGCTTTTAAATAAGCATTTGTGTTTTTACGAAGAGAAGAAAGAAGATTAAATTGACTTTCGTTTTCGTAAAGTTTGGTGGGATCAAACAACTTATCTTGTGAAATAATTCTTAGATATAATGATTTGTCTTTTATTGAGCCTAATAGCTTATCAAACTCATCTAATTTTTTGATGGTGGTTTCATAATCTTGATTGTTGAAGGCTGTTTCTGCTTCTTCAAATTTTAGGTCTGCCATCGCTCCGCCTTGTGCGAAAGTAATTATGCTACTAAGAATAAATAAAATTGTTGTAATTATCTTCATGATTAGTCTATTTTAATGGTTTTACCGTATTTGCTTTGTTTCTTCTTTTCTTCCTCTGTTGCTTTTTCTATGTTGCGTTTGGGTACTTCGGTTGATTTAGGGTCGTTAAGTGTTGCAGGTGCAAAATTTTGGTCGTTAATGTTTATTGTTTTGCCGTATTTTGATTCGTTTGTTTGGGTTAAATTAGTAGTTGTGGTTGCTGTTTTTGTACCTGGTTTACCTTTATATGAAATGTTTATGATTGAAACCCCATTGTTTTTTAATAATTCAATAAAGGATTTTCTTATGCTTTCGGCTTCTACCTCTGAATAATAATATCCATGAAGCACTTCATTGAAGGGTGTTAAATTAATTATTTCGTTTTTAACCGTTGATGTGTAAGCTCTAGTGCCATCATTAAAAGTGCCAATTTCAAAAACATTTGAAACATATACCGTTGCACCGTATTCTTGATTGAGATTATTGTTTTCAAAAGCATAAACAAAATAATATATTTTTGATGCCTTTTCACGAGAAGACAATGGAATATCTTTAGCACTAAATTTATTAATAATAACAGATCTGTTGTTTATTATTCTTTGTCGGTTTTCTTTTTCGATTCTTTCGTTTTCCGCTTGAATACGTTTTCTTTCTTCTTCGCGTTCTTCTCGTTCAAGTCTTTCCTGTCTTGATTGTACCCATGCGTCTGCTAAACTCCATAGTCCTTCAGAAGCAACTTGTTCTGTTGTTTTGTTGGTATTTGTAGGAGACAAACCCAAGATTCGGTTGCTTTCTTGAGCGTTTCTTTCTAACAAAGCGTTTAAATCTGCTTGGGTTACTCCTTGGTTATTGTTGTTTTGAGTAGCCGTATTGTTGTCGTAATTGTTGTAGTTTTGAGAAGATGTAGTGGTTGTTGAAGTATTGTTGACTGTATTTTGTCTTCTTTGCCAAGCAGCAAGTTCTTGAACAGAAGCGTTTGGGCCAGGTTTTGGATCGTGGTTTACGTTTGAACTAATACCTTGATTGTTTGAATTTGATAAACTAGAAGATTGTGTTGATGTTGTTTCTTTCTTGTTTGCACTGAATTTTATAAGGTTAGCACCAGATATACCCCTTTCACAACCCTTTACTTCAGGAATCGATATAGTATATCCACCTGTATCATCTGTTTTTCCAGCTTTAATTCCTATTTCGTTTTCAGAATAAGTTTTAGTTCCACCACATTTTAGCGTAAACTCTACAGTGTATGATACAATGTAAAGATCAGAAACATGATTGTTTGTTATAGAAATATCTGCAGTATATCCTAGATTTTTAGTCTTCATTGAAATAGATGTGTGATTGGTATTTAAGTCAAAAGTTTGAGCACTAACTTTAACACTCACTATCATCCCTACGAATAGGAATAGAATTTTGATTGTTTTCATAATCTCTAAATTTTAAGTTATTATCTTGGAACTGGAGAAAAATAATGTGGGCTTTCCACACCAGTTGGAGAAACATAATAATATTCGACTTTGGATTGAGTATTTGGATTGCCCCAACAATATCCATTATCAGGAGGATTAACAGTGTATATATTATTATTTAGAGATGTATTTGCATTAGTAACACTAGCAGAAAAATATCCTGTAGTACCTTCAAAAAAACCATCGTTCTCATTATCCCATAACGTACGATGAAAAATTGTACCACCTACAGGTGAGCCTCCACTAAAAGATACACTCAGTTTCCAATTACATGAGAACGAATCAGGGCCAATACAAGTTGAAATATCATATTGGTCATAAAAGCTAAAATTAAAGAGATTGCTTACAGAAGAGTTCACCTCAATCGGAAAACTCCCCGAAAAACTGCTAAAATCATCGTTATACGTATAGTTTAGTGTGCTACTGATACTTGTTGCAGTAGGGTTGCCTAAAAATTTTACTTTTAGGTTCAATTGTCCATCACTTTGTAATGTGGCATTTTGTAAAGAAAGATTGGGGTGGTTTACAGAAAAAGAGAAGCGTTGCATCAAAGAGGCATTAGTATCAAACGAATTTAAAGCTGTAGTTGCAGGAACATCAATTGTAGTAATAGTGCTTAATGTTAAAAGTGGTACATTGTTGTTTATCCAATTGATAGCCGTATTTAGTTGGTTAATAAAACCATTTAGTTTGTTTTTAGCAGTAAAATACGTTTGTACAAATTCTTTTTGCACGTTACTATCGGTATTGCTAAAGTTTTTGGCATTTACAGCAAATGGTAAAGTAGTTGCTTGATTATCGGTAAGCGATAATACAGCATATGGAGCATTTGACAAACGATTATTTATTCCTAATTCATTGTTCAATTTAATTTGAACTACTCTAAATACATCTTCTATAATTTGCTTGTGGAAATCACTGGATTTGTGAATACCAGCTAGTGCTACTGCTATAGAAAGACCTGTTTCAATGGGTTCATAAGGAGGTGTAGCGGCAAGAGTTCCTGCAACAACAGTAACGGCAACAGCCAACTTATGTCGTAAAATTAACGAACGGTATAATTGAAAGTCAAAATCGGCTTGGGTTTGGTTGGCCATTCGTCCTTGTATGGCATCGTAGTTAGTGGTATAAACGGGGTCAAAAATGGCTTTATTGGTGTTGTAAAATTTAGCTGCTATTATGCGGTCATCGTCTGAAAGGTCGGCAAAGTATTGGGTAAAGGCATTATGGTTTTGTAAAAACGGGGCATCTTCTGGGGCATTGGTTAGTGTTGCTCCATACTGGGCTTGATAATCCATTAGTGGTTGTAGAGTTGCCTCAGGAGATTGCGTCAAAGTAGCCTCAACAACTTCATATATTATTTTTGTATTGTTTAAAGCAGGAATAAGCAATTGCGTTTGACCTAGTGGTGTGGATTCTTTTACATAAAAGAGCAGTTTGTTGTCTTCTATTTTTGATAAGGTTATCGGTTCGTTATTGAAAGTTCCAGTATAGGTATCGTTTGGTATTGTATTGCTACCAAAATCGACTGTTACCAGTTGAAAGCGAGAAATTTGTCCGCCGTTTTCACCTGTGAGTGTTGTTTCTGATTCTTCTTTAGAACAAGAAAATAAAAAAGTTGAAAAAATGATAATGGTAATGCTTAAGAGAAGTTTTTTCATAGTTTTTGTATTTTAAAACATTGTTGTCCGATAAAAA
>NZ_DITB01000102.1 GCF_002422095.1 Flavobacterium sp. UBA6195 | reverse complement strand
GTCATCCAAACCGTCCGTACACATTAGAGCACATTACTAATATTACGAATGGAACGTTTTTAGAACTTTTTGGCGACAGAAATTTCAAAGACGATAAAGCCATGGTAGGGGGATTAGGTCAAATCAACGGACAATCGTTTATGATTATTGGTCAGCAAAAAGGGATTAATACTAAAATGCGCCAATACAGAAACTTCGGGATGGCGAATCCAGAAGGATATCGTAAAGCATTGCGTTTAATGAAAATGGCAGAGAAATTTAATATTCCTGTATTAACATTAATTGATACCCCAGGAGCATATCCAGGTTTAGAAGCTGAAGAGCGAGGACAAGGAGAAGCTATTGCAAGAAATATTTTTGAAATGGCTCGTTTAAAAACACCAATTATTTCTGTAATCATTGGAGAAGGAGCTTCAGGTGGAGCATTAGGAATTGGAGTAGGAGATAGAGTATATATGTTAGAAAATACTTGGTATTCTGTAATTTCTCCAGAGTCATGTTCTTCCATCTTATGGAGAAGTTGGGAATATAAAGAACAGGCAGCCGAAGCTTTGAAATTAACTTCTTTCGATATGAAAAAACAAAAGTTAATCGACGATATCATTCCAGAACCTCTTGGTGGTGCTCACTATGATAAAGAAACTACTTTTAAATCGGTTGCTGAATATGTAACAAAAGCTTACAACGAATTAAAAGATTTATCAACAAAAGATTTAGTGGCAAAACGTATGGATAAATATAGCAAAATGGGTGAATTCAAAGAGTAGTCACTTATTTTCAAATTATAAAAAAAATCCGAAGCCCTAAGTTTCGGATTTTTTTTGTCTTATTAACAAAATTTTGAAGTTATTAACAGCGCAGTATTAAGAACTCGATTTAAAATTATTTAAAAAAAGAGTACCTTAGCAATATGGAAAATGTCAGAAATATGAACCCGATAAAAGTAGATAAAACTACGATTATCAATTTGGAAAAAGGAAAGTTACCCCCACAAGCATTAGAACTTGAGGAGGCAGTGATTGGTGCCATGATGATTGATAAAAAAGGGGTAGATGAGGTAATTGATATTTTACAACCCGATGCCTTTTATAAAGAGGCACACCAATATATTTTTGAAGCCATAGTTCAGTTGTTCAATGAAACACAACCAATAGACTTATTAACCGTTTCGGCTCAATTGAAGAAAAATGGAAAATTGGAATTGGCGGGTGGTGATTTTTATTTAATTCAGTTAACACAAAAGATTTCTTCTTCGGCTCATATTGAGTTTCATTCACGTATTATTCTGCAAAAATACATTCAAAGAAGTTTGATTAAAATTTCTAATGAAATTATTGAAGAATCGTATGATGAATCTACAGATGTATTCGATTTACTAGACAAAGCCGAATCTAAATTGTACGAAGTAACGCAAGGAAACATCAAACGAAGTTCTGAAACTGCTCAAAGTTTGGTAATTCAAGCTAAAAAACGAATTGAAGAAATTGCAGGTAAAGAAGGTTTGAGTGGAATTCCAACAGGTTTTCACGATTTGGATAAGTTAACTTCAGGATGGCAACCTTCAGATTTAATTATTGTGGCAGCACGTCCGGGTATGGGTAAAACGGCATTTACGTTATCGATGGCACGAAATATGGCCATTGATTATGGTGCGCCAGTAGCTTTTTTCTCACTAGAGATGTCTTCGGTTCAGTTGATTACACGTTTGATTTCTTCCGAAACCGGATTATCATCTGAAAAATTAAGAACTGGAAAATTAGAAAAACACGAGTGGGAGCAATTGTCTATCAAAGTAAAAGACTTAGAAAAAGCGCCTTTGTTTATTGATGATACCCCATCACTATCGATTTTCGATTTACGGGCAAAAGCAAGACGTCTTTCTTCACAATACGGAATCAAAATGATTGTAATCGACTACCTTCAGTTGATGACAGCTGGTGGAAATGGAAAAGGTGGTGGTAATCGTGAGCAAGAAATCTCGACCATTTCCCGAAATTTAAAAGCCTTAGCCAAAGAGTTGAACGTTCCTGTGATTGCACTTTCGCAGTTATCTCGTGCGGTAGAAACTCGTGGTTCAAGTAAGCGTCCTTTACTTTCTGATTTAAGGGAGTCAGGAGCAATTGAGCAAGATGCCGATATTGTATCGTTTATTTATCGTCCAGAATATTATAAAATTGACGAATGGGATGATGAAGAACGTTCACCAACGCAAGGTCAAGCCGAATTTATTGTAGCAAAACACCGTAATGGAGGTTTAGATAATATTCGTTTAAAATTCATAGGAAATTTAGGTAAGTTTGATAACTTAGATGATTTTGGTTCGCCTTTTGATGCCCTACCTTCAAAAATGAATCTTGATGATACGAATCCTTTCATCACACCTAATTTGCCTACGCCTAATGAAGCTTTTGGAAGCGCAATGAATTCATTTGATGATGATTCTGACGTTCCTTTTTAAATGAGATGTATAAAGAATAAAAAAAACAGACAAATCGTCTGTTTTTTTTATTAATTTTTTTACTACATTTATGACTCAATTATAAAAACTTATTATGGCAGATTTTACAATTTCTCTCGATGAAGCAAAAGCTTGGACAACTTCATGGAGAACCAATCCCCCGAAAGATTTAGCAAAAGGTCATTTAATCCCTGGTGATGCTCTTAGAGAATTATTAGCAACCGATGGAGTTGTAGATGTGAGAGCCTACATGGGAGTAGATGCAACCGGAACGCAAAAATTAGCGTATGTAGGCGTTGACGCAAATGGAAAAGACTTAATTAGCGCAGACCATTTGATTTACGATACAACGCAACCATGTCCTAAATGTTGTGATCCTTCAAGTCCTCTATTTACGCCTTAATTTTGTTAGATTCTAAATATTTATATTTTACGTCTGCAGTATTATGCTTACTTTATCTTGTAGGTTTTTTCAAAAATGGAAAAGCTTACAAGATTTTTACAATTTATATAGTAGGTGTTTTAATCATCGATTACATTAGTTCCAATTTGTGGAAATGGTTTCGTATTTACAATGTATTCTTGCATCATTTTTATGAGTTATTCCAATTTGTAATACTGAGTTATTTCTATTCTCTATTATTAAAAACAAAAGCACAATTAATTTCGGTTTACGTTTTATTAATTGTACTGCCTATTTTTTTATTTTCAAGGTACTTATTTAATCCTAATTTGTTTCTAGAGTTTAATCTTTTAGAAACTTATTTAACAACCATGCCTCTAATTATTTATTCAACTATGCATTTGTACAATAATCTTGGAGGAAAGTCAGAATATTATTTTACAAATATTGGACTGTTGTTTTATTTATTTACGAGTACTTTTATTTTTTTAATTTACAAGTTGGTTGTTATTTTAGAGTTCGATGAATTTAATGATATAATGATTGATATAAATATCATACTGCAATACATAAAATTTGCATTCTTCTTTTATCAATGGAAATTAATTTATTTTAATAAGAAATGAAAGAAATTAATTTAGAAAATAGCGAAATAATTCAAGTATTTTTCTTTGTCTTACTTGCATTTATATCCATGTTTATGGTGCTAATTATGTTTTTCTATTTTTCAAGAAAAAAAATTGTAAAAATAGAAGTAGACAAGAAAAATTTGGAAATTGAACATCAAAAAGAGTTGTTGCATTCCATTTTGTTTGCTCAGGAAGAAGAACGCAAACGAATAGCACAAGATTTGCATGACGATATTAGTTCAAAACTAAATATAGTTTCCTTAAACAGTCATTTGCTTAAAACACCTAATTTAAATGAGGAAGAGCAAATGGAAATTACAAATAATATTATTGAATTAACCCAAAATGCCATTGAAAATTCGAGGCGTATAGCACACGATTTATTGCCTCCAGTATTAGAAAAATTTGGACTTCATGCAGGTATTGAAGAATTAGTAGAAGAGTTTAATAGCACTAAAATTGTTAAAGTTTCATTTGATAATCAAATTAATTTTGACAACTATCCTATTGAAAAACATTTACATATATTTCGAATCTTGCAAGAACTGTTAAATAATTCAGTACGTCATGGAAAAGCAACTGAAATTTCAATTCAATTCACTAACTTCGATGGCCAAAATAGTTGTACTTACATTGATAATGGTATTGGATTTGACAATTCAAGTGAGGAATACCAAAAAGGATTGGGAATGAAAAACATAGAAAGTAGAATAAACTTCTTAGGTGGTCAGTTTAGTTTTAATTCTCAACCTAATGAAGGTGTAATTATGGTGTTTAACTTTAAGTGATGAATAATAAAATTAAAATAATTTTAGCTGATGATGAGGAATTGTTCCGTAAAGGAATCTATTTCTTACTTAATCGCGAACCCAATATTGAAATTATTTATGAAACTTCAAATGGGAGCGACTTAATTGAACATTTAAAAACGACATCGCAACTTCCAGATATTATAATGATGGATTTAAAAATGCCTCATTTAAATGGAGTGGAAGCCACAAAAATTATTCATAAAGACTTTTCTTCTATTCGAGTTATTGCACTTACAAGTTATAACACAAGGTCGTTCATAGCCAATATGATAAATGTAGGAGCTGCATCTTATTTGGTTAAGAGTGCTTCACCAACCGATATGATTAAAACGGTAAATGAAGTTGCCCAAAAGGGATTTTATTATAATGAAACCGTTATGGAAGTAATTCATCAAAATATAATCTCAAGCGTTTCTTCAAGAACTATTCTTGATGAGGATTTTTTAACGGAAAGAGAACGAGAAGTTTTAGAGTTAATTTGTAAGCAATACAGTTCGGTTGAAATAGGAGAGATGTTGAGTTTAAGTACCAGAACGGTTGACGGCCATAGAAATAATTTGTTAGTAAAAACAAATTCAAAAAATATGGCAGGATTGGTAATTTTTGCCATACAAAATAAAATAATAAACTTAGAAGACTCTAATAATATGGGGTCTTAAATGCATATTATGTGAATGAAATTAATAGTTTCTGCAAAATTGAAAAACTAAAATAAAATACACTAGAATTGTTATTATCAACACGATATATCCAATTTTTTTTAATAATTTCATTTCTCTTGAGTTTAATAGCGATGTGTTTTTGCTGTTTGAATCCATTCTCATTTTTGTTTATATCTACAAGTCAAAACTAGGATAAAAAAAAATCCTGTGTAAGCGTAAAAATACCTGATTTTCAAACCAAGTATTTTTACGGGGGTAACCAGGTATTTTTACGGGGGTATGACTTTAACATTTCTGTAAATGTAAATCCCCAAAAATGTTTTAAATTAGTCGATTATATATGAAATTCATGAAGTTTAAAAGCCTTAATTTATTTATAGTATTGTTTTTTCTTTGCACTTTTACAAGCAGAGCATCATTTCTATTGCTCCCAATGGAAGCCGAAGGACAGCAAAATCACTTAAAAGCATACGGCATTACCTATTGGGCTTTAGACAAAAGTTACAAAGTAAGTTGGTTATTAAATTACAGAGGCGGCTCGTTTTTATTACCCGATGCTCCCGAAATTAGAAAAGAATGTCAAATCAGAGGAGTAACTTTTGAAATACTATCGGATGCATCCGCCAATTCTATTTTAGATGATATTAGTTCGCCTTCTCAAAATATGGAAACGGTTGTCTTAGAAAAAGCACCTAAAATAGCCGTATATACTCCAAAAGGAAAACAACCTTGGGACGATGCGGTGACAATGGTGTTGACCTATGCTGAAATTCCCTATACCGAAATTTATGATGAGGAAGTATTGTCTGATCAACTATTATTATATGATTGGTTGCACTTGCATCATGAAGATTTCACAGGACAATACGGTAAATTTTTTGGAGCTTATAGAACGGCGCCTTGGTACATCCAACAAAAAGCAGAAGCTGAAGCGCTAGCAAAAAAACTTGGTTACAACAAAGTATCAGAAGAAAAATTAGCAGTAGCAAAGAAAATTAGAGATTTTGTAATCGGTGGGGGATTCATGTTTGCCATGTGCTCAGCAACCGATAGTTTTGATATAGCACTTTCGGCAGAGGGTGTTGATATTTGCGAACCCATGTTCGACGGTGACGATTCAGAAGCTAATTATCAAGCAAAAATCGATTATTCCAATACTTTCGCTTTTAAAGACTATACTTTAGTTCGTAACCCAATGGTCTATGAATTCTCGGATATCGATACCACCGAAGAACACGGAAAAGGCGCTTTTACTATGGATAAAGACTATTTCACTTTAATGGAATATTCGGCAAAATGGGATCCAATTCCTACGATGTTGTGCCAAAATCATACGCAATTGGTAAAAGGATTTATGGGACAAACCACGGCTTTTAATGCCGAAAAAATAAAATCGAATGTCTTAGTAATGGGCGAATGTAAAATCAATGGAGAAGCGCGCTATATTCACGGAAACAAAGGAAAAGGAATGTTCACTTTTTACGGTGGCCACGATCCAGAAGATTACCAGCATAGAGTAGGAGATGCTCCAACGGTTTTAGATTTACATCCCAATTCGCCAGGTTATCGTTTAATATTAAATAATGTGTTGTTTCCGGCGGCAAGAAAGAAAAAGTTGAAAACGTAAGTTACTACAAAGCTATTCTTTATTTTTACTTAGAGTGTTTTGTATTTGTAATTCCTTATATGTATAAATACAAAATGTATCGAGAACTAAAAACATCCATCACCCATCATCCATCATCTTTAAAACTTCCAAAATAAAATTCTACTCACTTTATTCCCGTGTTTCATTTCTGTAATTTGGTACGTAGCTTTTACTTTTTTAAGATGTGAAAGCAACGGTTTCAAATTATCCTTTTTCGAAACTAACGACGAAAACCATTTTACTTGCGCTTTAAAATGCACACTTTCATAAATCATATTGCTGATAAACGTTAGTTCACCACCTTCACACCAGAGTTCTGAATTCACACCACCAAAGTTCAACGTAGGTTTCTTAGAATCTTCAATACCTAAGTTTTTGTTTTTGCGAATCGTGCCTTTATTCGCTTCTTCTTTCGAACTATGGAAAGGCGGATTGCAAATCGTCATATCAAATTGATCTTCTGGAAGAATGATATTCTTGAAAATGTTTCGTTTTGAAGTTTGCAATCGCAACGCAACGTTTTCTTTTAATTTCTGATTCGAATTGATATTTTCCTGAGCCGCTTCAAAAGCTTGTTTATCGACTTCGCTACCCACAAAACGCCAATTGTATTCCGATACACCAATTATCGGATAAATACAATTTGCTCCAATTCCGACATCTAAAATGCGAATTTTATGCTTCGTTTGAAGTGTTCCGTACGTGTCTTTTAAAATATCGGCAACTTGATGAATATACTCTGCTCGTCCTGGAATGGGCGGACAAAGAAAACCTTTTGGAATATCCCAATTTTTCAAACCATAATAATGCAACAACAACGCTTTGTTCAACATTTTCACCGCATCAGGATTCGCAAAATCAATCGTTTCGGTACCAAATTCATTTACCGCAACAAATGGCGCTAAATCAGGATTAGCCGCAATTAAAGTTTTGAAATCGTATTTGCCGTGGTGTTTGTTTTTCGGATGAAAGCCGGTTATGGTTTTGGTTGTATTCAAGGTATTGTTTTTAAAGTGTAAAGGTATTGAATTCTTAGGAATAATAGCTTGCTGGATTTTATGGCACTTTTTTTGATCCTAAAATCGAAATATGATTTGAAAACTATATATTTGAAAAAACTTCTAATTTAAATAATTTTAATTACTGATTTAAATGCGATATTTATTTTCATACATTCTATTCTTAATATTCATTACCTCCTGTGCTCAAACCAAGATACAGCAGACTAATAATATGCCACATATTCTTTTGAGCAAAAAAAATACAGAGACTCATTTTAACGGTCCTATAAAATCAGTTAAGATTGCATTTACTTATAAAAAAGAAAATATTGATTATTATCAAGACTACAAAATTGATAATGATTTGAAAGGTGGGAATTTTGAATTTTATGAAAACGGGTTAATAAAAACAAATTCTAGATATAATTTCAAAATGGATAGTTTAAATATTTTTAGACCTATAATTCCTAAGAAATCTATTAATTTTGAATACAATGAAGAGGACCTTAAAAAATCGTTTCAAATAACTCCAAACATAAAGTATTATCGAAATGTTTATTCAGAATTATTATACTATAATCCAACATACTATGTTTATGAATATGACATTGGTAATGGTTTAGAAAAAGGATTAATAGAGTATATATATAAATATGTATATGATGACAAAGGCAGAATTAAACAGCAAAAATATTATAACCCACCGCATTTGTATGATTTTACACCCTATAAAGTAGCAAAAGAAGAAGATTTATATTATACTATTACTTATCATTATAATGATAAAAACCAGGTAATAAAACAAGAAATATTCCCTGGTTACAACGAAAAGAGTGACTACTATCCTCTCTATATATATGTTTTGTCTATAGATATGATTATTCCAGAAAACAATGGTGGTAAATTGGAAGTTCAGTATCAATATGATAAGCAAGATAGAATTACACAAATTTCTTTATATGATTTTAATGAAGACGGAACTTTGTTAGCTGCTCAATCAAATTATACCTACCACTCAACCAAAGATTTTGTAGAAAAGTCAGAAAATTATTTTGAATACAATGTAACTGATTGGAATTACCCAACCAAACGCTGGGTATCTCATTTTAATGAACAAGGCGATATCATAAAAAGAGAGTTTACAAAAGACTATCCCGAACAAAGTACTTCAGATACCACTACTCGTTTTTATGAGTATGAATATGACCAATACAATAACTGGATTAAATGTTATTTGTATTTAGAGGGTCAAAAAGTTAAAGGAGATCCTACTTTAATTGCTGAAAGAAAAATAGAATACTATGAATAAAGGAATTATAGGTTTTTAAATTAATAATTGAATCTATATAATACCAAATCACATTCCGTGCTTAAAATAAAAAACCCCGATTTTCATCGGGGTTTAATATATAAGTAAGATAAACTGAGTTAGACGTAATTATTTAATTTTGTTAACGATAGCTGTGAAAGCAGCTGGGTGGTTCATAGCTAAATCTGCAAGAACTTTACGGTTCAATTCGATGTTGTTAGCTTTTACTTTCCCCATAAACTGAGAATAACTCATTCCGTGTAAACGAGCACCAGCGTTAATACGCATAATCCATAATGCACGGAAGTTTCTTTTGTTTTGTTTTCTATCACGGTAAGCATAAACCATTGCTTTTTCTACCGCGTTTTTAGCTACAGTCCAAACGTTTTTACGTCTTCCAAAGAAACCTTTGGCTTGTTTTAATACTCTTTTTTTTCTAGCTTTTGTAGCTACTGAATTTGTTGCTCTTGGCATAATTTTAAATGTTTTTTGCAGTAAGGCGGTTTTTCAACACTTTTAAACTTCGTACTTTGTACTTTTAACTTTGTACTTCGTTCAGCCCACTCCAGGGTTACTAAATTGTTTTAACCAACAACGATTAAATTAAATTTAATTGTTGTTTAATGCTTCTCTCATCTGTTGGGTGAACCAATGTAGCGTGAGTTAAAGCTAATTTACGCTTTTTAGATTTTTTAGTCAAAATGTGACTTTTAAAAGCGTGTTTTCTTTTAATTTTTCCAGAGCCAGTAACTTTGAAACGTTTCTTAGCACTAGATTTTGTTTTCATTTTAGGCATTTTCTTCCTGTATTTATAATCTATCTTACTTATTATTTTTTAGTTTTCAGTCTCTGTTTTCAGATTAACTACTGAACACTGCGACTGTTAACTGTTTACTTTTTCTTCTTCGGAGCAATGTACATAATCATACGTTTTCCTTCTAAAACTGGCATCGCTTCTACTTTTCCAAACTCTTCCAATTCTTGAGCCAAACGTAATAACAAAATTTGTCCTTGCTCTTTGTAGATAATCGAACGCCCTTTAAAGAATACGAATGCTTTTAATTTAGCACCATCTTGTAAAAATTTAATCGCGTTCTTTTTCTTAAACTCATAATCATGCTCATCTGTTTGAGGTCCAAAACGGATCTCCTTAATTACAATCTGAGTCGATTTTGCTTTAAGCTCTTTATCTCTCTTCTTTTGTTGGTACAAAAACTTACCATAATCCATCAATTTACAAACGGGTGGCTCAGCATTTGGAGAAATCTCTACCAAATCAACTTCTTGCTCTTCAGCTAAACGAAGGGCTTCCGCTATTTTGTAAACTCCAGGCTCAATGTTTTCGCCTACTAAACGTACTTCAGGTACACGAATCAAATTGTTGATACGGTGCGCTGCTTTTTTCTCTTCGCGAGGTTGAAAACCTCTGTTGTTTCTAATTGCTATGGCTTTAAGATTTTAGTTAAACTTAAAATTGTTTTAATGTTTTATTGAT
This sequence comes from Flavobacterium sp. UBA6195, assembly GCF_002422095.1. Classification (GTDB taxonomy): domain Bacteria; phylum Bacteroidota; class Bacteroidia; order Flavobacteriales; family Flavobacteriaceae; genus Flavobacterium. The sequence goes on along the minus strand of NZ_DITB01000102.1, from coordinate 2,126 downwards.
TTCTTCGTTTATCATTGCAGCAAATTGCTCAATAGTAACCGATACATTTCCTTTTCCTTCTTGTCCGCGTTGTCTCACAGAAATGGTTCCGTTTTTCTCTTCTTCCTCGCCAACAATCAGCATAAACGGATATTTATTCATCTCCGCTTCTCTAATTTTCTTCCCGATTGTTTCGTTTCGGTTGTCAATTAGGGCGCGAATTTCGTGATTTTCTAGCAAATCTAAAACTTTTTTCGCATAATTTTCATATTTCTCACTCAAAGACAAGATTATAGCTTGCTCTGGCATCAACCAAATTGGGAAATTTCCTGCTGTGTGTTCTAATAAAATAGCGATAAAACGTTCCATCGAACCAAAAGGCGCTCGGTGAATCATAACTGGGCGATGTAACTTGTCATCCGCACCTTTATAAGACAATTCAAAACGCTCTGGTAAATTGTAATCTACTTGAATGGTTCCTAATTGCCAACTTCTGCCTAAAGCATCTTTTACCATGAAATCCAATTTTGGACCATAGAAAGCCGCTTCTCCAGCTTCAATCACATAATTCAATCCTTTGTCTTTCGCTGCACTGATAATTGCATTTTCTGCTTTTTCCCAGTTTTCTACGCTACCTATATATTTATCCGGATTATCTAAATCACGAACCGATACCTGAGCCGTAAAGTTTTCAAATCCTAACGAACCAAAAACATATAATACTAAGTCGATAACATTTTTGAATTCCGCATCCAATTGATCAGGCGTACAGAAAATGTGCGCATCATCCTGAGTAAATCCTCTAACACGAGTCAATCCATGCAATTCACCCGATTGCTCATAACGATAAACTGTTCCAAATTCAGCATAACGTTTTGGTAAATCTTTATACGACCAAGGTCTTGCATTGTAAATCTCACAGTGGTGTGGACAGTTCATTGGTTTTAACAAGAACTCTTCACCTTCCGCCGGAGTATGAATTGGTTGGAAACTATCCGCACCATATTTAGCATAGTGTCCAGAAGTTACATATAAGTCTTTCATTCCAATGTGAGGCGTAACTACTTGCTCGTAACCTGCTTTTTTCTGTGCTTTTTTTAAGAATTGCTCTAATCTATCGCGTAAAGCAGCACCTTTTGGTAGCCATAATGGTAAACCTTGACCTACTTTTTGTGAAAAATGGAATAATTCTAATTCTTTTCCTAATTTTCTATGGTCGCGACGTTTTGCTTCTTCTAATAATTCAAGGTAATCCGTTAAATCTTTTTGTTTTGGGAACGAAATTCCGTAAACACGAGTTAACTGCTTGTTCTTTTCATCACCTCTCCAGTAAGCACCCGCCACCGATAAGATTTTCATAGCTTTGATAATTCCTGTATTCGGAATATGTCCACCACGACACAAATCAAAGAAGTTCGAATGATCGCAGAACGTAATGGTTCCGTCTTCTAAATTCGAAATCAATTCAGTTTTGTACTCATTATCTTTATAAACCTCCAATGCTTCCGCTTTCGAAACCGAACGCATTTTAAATTCATGTTTCTCTCTCGAAATTTCTAACACACGATCTTCAATCTTTTTGAAATCGGCATCCGTAATTTTTTTATCACCAAAATCTACGTCGTAATAGAAACCATTATCAATCGCAGGTCCAAGCGTTAATTTAATTCCAGGAAATAATTCTTCCAAAGCTTGCGCCATCACGTGCGAAGTCGAATGCCAAAAAGTCTTTTTACCTTCTTTGTCATTCCACGTATATAATATAAGTGTACCGTCCGTCGTTAAGGTCGTCGTCGTTTCAATAGTGGTACCATTATAGGAAGCCGAAATCACGTTTCTAGCCAAACCTTCACTAATGCTTTTCGCAACATCCATTGGAGTAACTCCTTGAGCCATCTCCTTAACCGACCCGTCGGGTAAAGTAACTTTTATCATTGTTTAAAATTTATAAGGTGCAAATATAAACGAATAATAAAATCCATACAATATATATAAGGTATAATGTTAAAAAAGATTTGAAGCAGCCGTTCAGCATTCCATAAAGACTTTTAGTCCCGCTCATATCTTTTACAAACCTGATAGGTTTTCAAAAACCTGTCAGGTTTGTAAAAGGATGCCGCTACCATCGGGGCTCATATCTTTGTTAA
>NZ_DITB01000026.1 GCF_002422095.1 Flavobacterium sp. UBA6195 | reverse complement strand
TTATTCAGTTGTTGTTACCAATAATATAACTAATTGTTCGGAAACGGATACTATTACAGCAACTTTTTCTTCCGAACCCCAGTCTGTTTTTGCTACTTTGTTAACTCCAGCATTCTCAACAGGATTGGCTGCAATTGAAGTAACTGCAGTTGGAGGTTTTGGAGAATATGAGTATAGTTTGAACGCTATTGATTGGCAATCAAGCCCTATTTTTACAGATTTACCTAATGGATCTTATTCAGTATATGTAAGAGATATTCAAGGGTGTGGACTATTGCAAACCAATTTGATTCAAACTATAAATTACAATAATTATTTTACACCTAATAATGACGGTTATAACGATAAATGGAATATTTATTTACCTGAATCATACGAAGGGGTAATCCACATTTACGATAGGTATGGTAAATTATTAAAACAAATTAGTCCATATGGGGAAGGATGGGATGGAACTTATAATGGGAATATACTACCATCAACAGATTATTGGTTTAAAGTAGAATATGTAGAAAATAATATAAAGAAAGAATTTAAATCACATTTCAGTCTAAAAAGATAATAATGGAATTAGGCTCAATTAAAACAGAAATCGCAAACAATATTGCAAAAGTTACATTCTCACAAGTAGCAAGTAACTCTTTTCCAAGTTCATTGCTTCAACAATTAACAAGTGAATTACAATCATTAAATCAAAATGAAGAAGTTGCCGTCATTGTTCTCCAAAGTCAAGGAAACGGAGCTTTTTGTGCTGGTGCCTCTTTTGATGAATTAATTGCGATTTCTAATTATGAAGAAGGGAGTGATTTTTTCTCTGGATTTGCCAATGTTATCAACGCTATGCGAAAATGTTCCAAATTAATTATTGGAAGAATTCATGGTAAGGCTGTTGGTGGTGGTGTTGGTTTAGCAGCCGCTTGTGACTATACTTTTGCAACAATAAAAAGTGATATTAAATTGTCGGAAATAGCTATTGGAATTGGACCTTTTGTTATAGAACCAGTGGTTAGTAGAAAATTAGGCAAAACTTCCTTAGCCCAAATGGCATTAACTCCTACAGAATGGAAATCGGCTACTTGGGCATTCGAAAAAGGCTTATATTCTGAGATTTTTGATACTATTCAAGATTTAGATATTAGACTAGAAGATTATATTAATGAACTTGCAAAATACAACATTGAAGCATTAGCCGAAATGAAAAAAGTACTTTGGGAAGGAACCGATAATTGGGACAGCTTACTTTATGATAGAGCTGCTATTTCTGGTCGATTGGTTTTATCAGATTTTACAAAAAAAGCATTAAAAAAATTTTAAAAATGATAAATTTAATTCTTTTTCTTCAACAAGTTAGTGTCGAACAGAAGTTGAAAGATGCACCAGACGGCCAATATCAAATAGGCGTATTAATAGGATCGTTTATCCCTTTTGTTGTGTTAGTAGGAATTGCCTATATACTATACAGCAGAGCAAAAAAGAAAGAATAAAATAAAAAAACAAATTATGTCAAACATACGTATTACCAAACAATTTAATTTTGAAACTGGACATGCACTTTACGGATATGATGGAAAATGTAAAAATGTTCATGGCCATAGTTACAAATTATCCGTAACAGTAATTGGAAAACCTATTGAAGATACTTCCAATGTAAAATATGGAATGGTGATAGATTTTGGTGATTTAAAAAAAATTGTAAAAGAGCAAATTGTTGATGTGTTTGATCATGCTACTGTTTTTAATAAAAACACCCCACACATAGAATTAGCCCATGAATTAAAAACAAGAGGCCATCATGTTATTTTAGTAGAATACCAGCCTACTAGTGAAAATATGGTGATTGATTTTTCAAATAAAATTAAAAACTTATTGCCTCCAAACATAAAATTACATTCACTACGCTTACAAGAAACCGAGTCTTCTTTTGCAGAATGGTATGCAAGTGATAATGAATAACAAAAGAGCTTAAAAGCTCTTTTTGTTATTAAAATCGGTTATCCCCGTCTAGCATTCTTCCTAACCCACCTAAAAGACTTCCTTCTTCTCTATTTCCACCGTTTTGAGGAGCGCTTGCGTAAATTCTTCCGGCTAATCTACTAAATGGTAACGATTGAACATAAACGGTTCCCGGTCCGCGAAGTGTTGCAAAGAAAACACCTTCCCCACCGAAAATGGTGTTTTTAATTCCGCCAACGAACTCAATATCGTAATCTACATCTTTAGTAAAACCTACTAAACATCCTGTATCAACGCGAAGTAATTCACCTAGTTGCAATTCTTTTTTAGCCAAAGTTCCACCTGAATGCACAAACGCCATTCCGTCTCCTTCAACCTTTTGCATAATGAAACCTTCACCACCAAATAATCCGGTTCCGATTTTTTTAGTGAATTCGATTCCAACAGAAACGCCTCTTGCAGCGCATAAAAATGAATCTTTCTGACAAATGAATTTTCCACCTAATTGTTGTAAATCAATAGGTACAATTTTCCCCGGATAAGGAGAAGCAAAAGATACTTTTCGTTTTCCGAAATCTTGGTTTTGATAAGCTGTCATGAACAAACTTTCACCTGTTAAAACACGTTTACCTGCTGATAACAATTTACCAAAAATACCTTGTTGTTGGTCTTGACTTCCATCGCCAAAAATAGTTTCCATTTTGATGCCATTTTCCATCATCATAAAACTTCCGGCTTCGGCAACCACTACTTCTTGTGGGTCTAATTCAATTTCAACATATTGCATTTCTTCACCATAAATATGGTAATCTATTTCGTGTGCTCTCATATATTTTATTTTTTTAATTAGTCGAGCAGACAAAAGAAATGTTACTGTGAAAATTTTCAAATTATTCTTTAACCCATTTTAACGTAGTAGTACTTTCAGGAAGATGAACAAAAAACTTTTATAAAATAAAAATGTAATTATATTCTTAAACTTTAAAAAAATTAACATTTTAAACTTTTTGTAATCGCATGAAAAACAGCGTGTTTGTTAGGACAAAAAAAAGCACAAACTCATTCGAATTTGTGCTTTTGTATTTTAAAACAGTTTCAATTATCTGTTCATGTGTTGCATTTCGTAAGTGAACGTGTCTAAATCCACATTCATATCTACTAATTTTAAGGCTTTATCTACGATATAACCTACATTTCCTGGAGTAAATCCTAAAGCTAAAGCATATTTTTTTAATAAATCTTGTTCTTTGTCACCCGTAACATGCTCATCAGCATATACCATTCTAGATAAATCATATAAACGCTCTAAACGATGTGTATGCAATAAAGGCGGGTTTACAGGGTATTTTAAAGGATTTTCTAAAATTTCTTCATATTCTGCTTGAGAAATTTCTAATTTGATAGCTAATTTATCTAAGAAGTGTTTTTCTTCTGGACCAATAATACCATCAGACAAAGCTACTCTTACAATTGCTGAAAAATGACCCTTATTTCTATTTCTAAAACCGCTATCGAATAAATCTGAAATTGACATGTTGTTTGTTTTTTTGTTAGAGCAAAATTAAACAAAAAATCCATTTTTTTCAACAATTTCGTGTGCTTTTGTGATACAGAATTTGGAAACATTTAAAAATAAATCGTAAGTTTGAAAATCCCCAAATAAATTGTAGTTATGTCAGAATTTTGGATGTATTTTAATATTGGTCTTAAACATGTGTTAGACATTAATGCATATGACCACGTTTTATTTTTAATGGCTTTAGTAATTCCGTATGCCTTTAAAGATTGGAAAAATGTCTTTGTTTTGGTATCGCTTTTTACCATCGGACATACGTTAGCTTTACTATTGTCGGTTTATGGAGTGGTTCAAATTCAAGTTATTTTAATAGAGTTTCTAATTCCTATCACTATATTGGTAACAGCCACTTTTCACCTTTTTACTGCAGGAAAATCAGCTAAAAAAGACAATATTACTTTTGAATCAATAGTAACGTTGTTCTTTGGAATTATTCACGGACTTGGTTTTTCAAATTATTTTAAGACAATTTTACCAGGTGATGCCTCCGATAAATTACTACCTTTATTAGAGTTTGCATTAGGAATTGAAGCGGCTCAAATTATTGTAGTAATAGCAGTGTTGACTTTGTCTTATGTGGTGCAAACTTTTTTCCGTTTTTCAA
>NZ_DITB01000030.1 GCF_002422095.1 Flavobacterium sp. UBA6195 | reverse complement strand
TAAAAACTTATTTAGGAATTTATTTGAAAGAAAATTTCAATTTGAATCAAAGAAGAGACTATTGGGTTTATGATGGAGTTCAAGTTTTTTTGATGATGAAATATATTGAGGAATATTATCCTGATTTAAAAATGACAGGGAATTTAGCAAATATTAAACTACTCAAATCATACAACTTTATCAATCTTAATTTCAATGAGCAATACAATTATTTGTATATTCTAATGGCAAGAAAAAATCTTGATCAACCATTAAATGAACCTAAAAACAAACTCATCAAATTCAATGAACATATTGCTAGTAAATATAGAGCTGGTGTGAGCTTAAAATATTTAGATGATTACTTAGGAAATGAAATTGTTCAAAATTCTATACAAGAGTTCATTCAAGAAAATCAAAATTTTGGAACAAACTCAAGACAATTGGAAACAGTTTTAGAAAAAAATAGTCCAAAAAACATTGATTGGTTTTTCCGTACTGTAGTAGAAACTCGTAAATTAATTGATTTTAAATTTGGTAAAGTAAAAAAATCAAAAGATTCTTTATCTGTAAAAATTATTAATAAAACAGGAACTAATGTGCCTATTTCATTGTATCATTTGAAAAACAATGAGATTATCAAAAAAAGTTGGATAACCAATATTTCATCGGATTCCACAATTGTTATTCCAAGATTAGACGCTGATAAATTAACACTAAATTATAATAATGAAATACCAGAATATAACCTCAGAAACAATTGGAAATCATTAAAAGGATTCTATTTTAACAATAGACCTTTCAAATTTATTTTTCTAAAAGATCTAGAAGATCCCCATTACAATCAAATTTTTTACGTTCCAGAAGTAGAATTCAATATTTATGATGGAGTGGCTGTAGGAATGAGATTACACAACAAATCCATACTTAACAAACCATTTACTTTTAGTACAACCCCAATGTATTCAAGTAATACAGGGACTATTGTTGGAAAATTTACTGCATTTGTTGATGATAATATTAGAGAAGATGGAAAGTTATATCACATAAGATATCTTATTACAGGAAATCGTTTTCATTACACAAGTGATGCCTTTTACACCAATATAAGTCCTGTAATCCAATTTAAATTTAGAGATAGAAACTTCAGAACTAATAAAAATGAATTTATTCAATTAAGACAAGTATACGTTCAGAGAGACAAATCGAATCTAATCATTGATACGAAAACAGAAAACTATAATATCTTCAACGCGAAATATGGAAATTATCAATCTGAAGGTACGAAACATTTTTCCATTTTAAATGATTTACAAATAGCAAATTCCTTTGGAAAAGTTGCAACCGAAGTGCATTTCCGAAAACTATTTGAAAACAATCGCCAAATAAGTCTACGCCTTTTCGCAGGAGCTTTTATGTTCAGAAGCACTAATTCCGACTTTTTCAGTTTTGGATTAGATCGACCTAACGATTATATGTTCGATTACAATTTATTAGGAAGAAGTGAAACAACAGGAATTTACAGTCAACAATACGTTTACGCAGAAGGTGGATTCAAATCTAAATTAGATACCCGATTTGCAAACCAATGGATGACCACTATTAATGGAACATTCAATATATGGAATTGGATTCAAATTTATGGCGATGCTGGAATGTTTAAAAACAAATACTCCGATCCAAAATTTGTTTTTGATTCTGGATTTCATTTAAACTTAGTTCCTGATTATTTTGAACTGTTCTTACCTGTTTATTCCTCAAACGGTTATGCATTGAATGATACAAATTATGGACAACAAATTCGTTTTGTTGTTACTCTAAGTCCTAAAACATTAGTTTCACTATTTACAAGAAAATGGTTTTAATAGATTTTTGTTCATTTATTTAACAATTCAATAATTAAAAATCGTTTTTCAATGAATTCATTGCGTTTTTCAAATCAAAATCATTGATAATTTAATAATAATTAAAAAAATATTACACCTTGTATTGTTTTATAAGTCGTTTTAATTAAATTTGTTGAATTATCAATTTCGTACAAACGTCTTATGAAAACAGCAACAACATCGGAAGTAGTTTCTTTTGAAGATTTTAAAAAAGAAGTCATTAACGATTATAAAATCGCCCGAATTAGTAGAGAATGTAGCCTTCTAGGAAGAAAAGAAGTGCTTACGGGTAAAGCCAAATTCGGAATTTTTGGCGATGGTAAAGAAGTACCTCAATTAGCATTAGCAAAAGCATTTCAAAACGGAGATTTCCGTTCAGGATATTATCGTGACCAAACGTTTATGATGGCAATTGGAGCTATGAACATCGAGCAATTTTTCGCTGGATTATATGGCCATACCGATATTAATTTTGATCCAATGAGTGCTGGACGTCAAATGGGCGGTCACTTCGCAACGCATTCATTAGACGAAAACGGAAATTGGAAAAACTTAACCCAACAAAAAAATTCGAGTTCTGACATCTCTCCTACTGCCGGACAAATGCCGCGTTTGTTAGGATTGGCTCAAGCTTCAAAAATATACAGAAATGTTTCGGGTATCAACCAAACCAACTTCTCAGAAAACGGAAACGAAGTAGCATGGGGAACTATCGGAAATGCTTCCACTTCAGAAGGTTTATTCTTCGAAACTATCAATGCTGCTGGTGTTTTACAAGTGCCAATGGTAATGAGCGTTTGGGATGACGAATACGGAATTTCAGTTCACGCTCGTCATCAAACAACTAAAGAAAACATCTCAGAAATCTTAAAAGGGTTCCAACGTGATGAAGAAAATAACGGATACGAAATCTTACGTGTTAAAGGTTGGGATTATCCAGCTTTAGTTGAAACGTATCAAAAAGCATCGCAAATTGCGCGTGAAGAACACGTTCCTGTTTTAGTGCACGTACAAGAATTAACGCAACCACAAGGTCACTCAACTTCTGGAAGTCACGAACGTTATAAAAATGCAGAACGTTTAGCTTGGGAAGCAGAATTTGACTGTGTAGCTAAAATGAAAACTTGGTTAATCGATAACAATATAGCTACTTCAGAAGAATTAGAACAAATTGACAACCAAGCTAAAAAAGACGTTTTAGAAGGTAAAAAAGCAGCTTGGACTAATTTTACAGCTCCAATCAAAGCAGAACAACAAGAATTAGTTGGTTTACTAAATACCATCGCTTCACAAAGTGAAAATAAAGTATTTATCGAGAAAATTGCTAGCGATGTTGCTTCAATAAAAGAACCAATTCGCAAAGATATTTTAGTTGCTGCACGAAAAGTGTTGCGTATTATTATCAAAGAAAATTCTCGTGCTACTTTAGCTACTTGGATTGAAAACTATACGGAGAAAATCCAACCAAAATTCAGTTCGCACTTATTTTCGCAATCGGATAAAACGGTTTTAAAAACCAAAGAAGTAGCTCCAACTTACGCTGCAACTGCTGAAGACGTAGATGCACGTTTAGTATTAAGAGATAACTTCGATGCTATCTTCTCAAAATATCCAGAAACGCTGATTTTTGGTGAAGATTCTGGAAATATTGGTGACGTAAACCAAGGTTTAGAAGGCATGCAAGAAAAATACGGAGAATTACGTGTCGCCGATGTGGGAATTCGTGAAGCTACAATTTTAGGCCAAGGAATTGGAATGGCAATGCGAGGATTGCGTCCAATTGCTGAAATTCAATATTTAGATTATTTATTGTACGCTATTCAAATCATGAGTGATGATTTAGCAACATTACAATACAGAACAGCGGGTCGCCAAAAAGCACCGTTAATCATCAGAACTCGTGGGCACCGTTTAGAAGGCGTTTGGCATTCAGGTTCACCAATGGGAATGATAATCAATGCCATCAGGGGAATTCACGTTTTAGTTCCAAGAAACATGACCAAAGCCGCTGGTTTTTATAACACTTTATTAGAAACAGACGAACCTGCATTGGTTGTAGAATGTTTGAACGGTTACCGTTTAAAAGAGAAAATGCCAACTAATTTAGGCGAATTCAAAACACCTATCGGAGTAGTTGAAACGATTAAAACTGGAACTGATATTACATTAGTTTCTTACGGTTCTACATTACGTTTGGTAGAACAAGCAGCAAATGAGTTAGAATCAGTTGGAATTAGCGCTGAAATCATTGATATTCAATCGTTATTACCTTTCGATATCAACCATGACATTGTAAAATCAGTTGCGAAAACGAATCGTTTATTAGTCATTGACGAAGACGTTCCTGGAGGAGCAAGTGCCTATATTTTACAAGAAATTGTGGAAAATCAAAATGCTTATAAACATTTAGATAGTGCACCTCAAACCCTAACATCAAAGGCACACCGTCCAGCATATGGAACGGATGGTGACTACTTCTCAAAACCTTCTGCAGAAGACATTTTTGAGAAAGTTTATGCAATAATGAATGAGGCAAATCCAACAAAATATCCAAATTTGTATTAATGAAAGTTGCTGTCATTGATAATTACGATAGCTTTGCCTACAATTTGGTTCACTATTTAGAGGATTTGAATGCTGAAGTTACTGTATTTAGAAATGACGAATTAGAGGTAACAGATTTAGAAAAATTTGACAAAATACTTTTATCTCCAGGTCCAGGAATTCCAGATGAAGCTGGCTTGTTAAAAGAAATAATTATAAAATATGCTCCAACCAAAAGTATTTTAGGAATTTGTCTTGGCTTACAAGCAATTGGAGAAGTTTTTGGTGGAAAATTAATAAATCTTGAAAAAGTGTATCATGGTGTAGCAACCAAAATAATTATTATTGAAAATGATACACTTTTTCAAGATATCCCTAACGAAATTATTGTAGGTAGATACCACTCATGGGTTGTAAATAAAATAAATTTACCCAAAGAATTAATCATAACTTCCGAGGATTCAAATGAGCAAATTATGTCTTTAAGACATGTTACTTATGATGTAAAAGCGGTACAATTTCACCCTGAAAGTATCATGACTCCACATGGCAAACAAATCTTAAAAAACTGGATTGACAACTAACTATCTTGTAAAAACTAAAGTATTTCCTTTACTAAAATTCGCATCAAAAGCATAACCTTCATAGTTAAAACCTTTTAAATCTTCAATAGTTTCAGCATTAGTATCCATAATATAACGCACCATTAAGCCTCTTGCCTTTTTTGCGAAGAAACTAATCATTTTTAATTTTCCATCTTTATAATCTTTGAATTCTGGAGTAATTACTGGAACTTTTAATGCTTTTGTATTGACCGAACTAAAATATTCGTTGCTTGCTAAATTTAAAAATAATTCGTCTTTATTAAGTTCTTTGTTTAAGGCATCTGTGATGGTTTTCTTCCAAAACTCATATAAATTTTTCTTCGTTCCAATGGCGATTGAAGTTCCCATTTCTAAACGATACGGTTGCATTAAATCTAAAGGTTTTAGAAGTCCGTACAAACCTGAAAGTATTCGCAATTTTTCTTGTAAAACAGCTACTTTTTCTGTCGGCAAAGAATACACATCTAATCCGGTATAAACATCACCATCAAAAGCATAAACTGCTGGACGTGCATTTTCAGGCGTAAAAGGAACACTCCATTCTTGATTGCGTTGCCAATTTAATTCGGCTAACTTTTCAGAAATATCCATAAGCTCCATTAATTGCTTCGGTTTTTTCTTTTTTAACGTTTTTTGAATGGTTTCCGATTTCGACAAAAAAGCAGGTTCTGTGTAATTTGAAATCGGTAACGGACTCTCGTAATTCAAAGATTTAGCTGGTGATATAACAATTTTCATAGTTTCTAATTTCTGTTTTTCAAAAATACGAAAATATACAAAAGTTGGTTTATGAGTTTTATAAGATTTAATTATAGTGCCATAAAAAAACCTCCAACTATCTTTTAATTTGGAGGCTCTAATTTTTAAATATTTTCTTTTATTCTTCTGTAAATGTTTGCGCTTTTGAATAAACCCTCCATTTATCAATACATACTTGTAAATCTTGTGGAATTGGAGAATCAAAACGTAAAAATTCCTTTGTGATGGGATGTTCAAATCCTAATGTTTTGGCATGAAGTGCTTGTCTAGGTAACACTTTGAAACAATTCTCAACAAACTGCTTGTATTTTGTAAACGTCGTTCCTTTCAAGATGGAATCACCTCCATATCGTTCGTCATTAAAAAGCGTATGACCAATATGCTTCATATGAACACGAATCTGATGCGTTCTTCCCGTTTCTAATTGGCATGAAACTAAAGTAACATATCCAAATCGTTCTAAAACTTTATAATGCGTTACTGCTGGCTTACCTTTTTCTTCATCTGAATGAACAGCCATTTGCATACGATTCGTGTCATGACGACCGATGTTACCTTCCACAGTTCCTTCTTCTTCTTCTTCAATATTTCCCCAAACTAATGCAACATATTCTCTTTCCGAAGTTTTTTCAGCAAATTGTTTGGTCAAATATGCCATAGCAAAATCCGTTTTCGCAACCACTAATAATCCTGAAGTGTCCTTATCAATTCGATGCACTAAACCTGGTCGTTCCGAACTGTTCATGGGTAAATTCTCAAAATGATAGGCTAACGCATTCACCAAAGTTCCTGAATAATTTCCGTGACCTGGATGTACTACCATTCCGGCTGGTTTGTTAATCACCAACAATTGGTCGTCTTCATACACAATATCCAACGGAATATTTTCGGGTGTTAGTAATTGCTCGTAAGTTGGATGCGCTAAAACTAAACGTACAACATCACCAGCTTTTACTTTGTAATTCGATTTTACAGGAACATCATTCACTAAAATCGAACCTTTTTCAGCCGCTTGTTGAATTTTATTTCGGGTGGTATTTTCAATCATGTTCATCAAAAATTTATCCACACGCAAAGCCGATTGACCTTTACTTGCTTCAAAACGATGATGTTCGTATAACTCGTCTTCGAGTTCGGTTCCTACATTATAATCCGCCATCTCCTTCTTTAAATTCTGCTGGTTGTACTTCTTCTACTGGTGGTAATGTATCAGCAGGTTCTTCTGAACTAAAAGTTTCTTCATTAAAAACTTCTTTTCCATCCCCTAATACAAAATCCAATGTTGAATTTTTCTTTACCTTATCTCCTGCTCTCAATCGTCTACCATCTTGAAAAATTTGCAATACAATATCTTTTGCAATGTGAGGTTTATAAGTAATTTTTCCCTCTTTTAAAGTTAATGATTTTATGGTTGCAGAAATTTGTCGAAACGTTTTATCCTTAAATTCTGGAATAG
>NZ_DITB01000054.1:282-19268 GCF_002422095.1 Flavobacterium sp. UBA6195 | reverse complement strand
CATTTCCATATAATAAAGCAGCGCTCCCTTTTAAAATTTCTACTTTTTCTAATGATGAAACTTCTGGAATGGAACCGCCATTAAAACGGAATCCATTTTTAAACATATTGTTTGCCGACATGTCATAGCCTCTAGACCAAAACGATTCTTGTGCGCCACCACGAGCCGAACCCACATAAACACCGTTAGCGTTTTTAACTACATCGCTCAAACGAATGGATTGTTGTTGTTGGATGATTTCTGTTCCAATAACTTGGATGGCTTGAGGTAAATCTTTTTCTTTGATTCCAGCTCTGTTTACGGAAGATTTAGAGGGATTGTTTTTAGCTTCTATAATGACTTCTTTTAATTTTTTCACAGTATCATTTTCCGTAAAAAAATTGTCGCTAATGTCATTATTATGTTCTTGTGCCATTGCCTGTAGGGAAGACAATATGACTATGGTTTTAAAAATGGTTTTATACATCTTATTTAGATTTAATTAAAATAACGATGCAAATGTATGAAGTCAAAATGAATTCGCAAAGTTTATTTAGATTTATTTTAAATAAAAATTTTAAGGATTTGATTTTCAGGAATACAACTTTTAAAGACGGAAATTTTTAAACTTTCAACTAAAAGTGTAACTTTGCACTCCTAAATAAATAACAGCTATGTTAGATAGATTACAATATGTAAAACAACGTTTTGACGAAGTATCAGATTTGATTATTCAGCCTGATGTTATTGCCGATCAAAAGCGTTATGTACAATTAAATAAAGAATATAAAGACCTTAAAGCTTTAGTAGATAAACGTGAAGAGTACATTAATCTTGACGGAAATATTAAAGAAGCCAACGAAATTATTGCAGATGGTTCCGATGCCGAAATGGTAGAAATGGCTAAAATGCAATTGGATGAAGCTAAAGAGCGTTTGCCTCAATTAGAAGAGGAAATCAAATTCATGTTGATTCCAAAAGATCCAGAAGATGCGAAAAACGTTATGGTAGAAATTCGAGCAGGTACGGGTGGAGATGAAGCTTCTATCTTTGCTGGAGATTTGTACCGTATGTACACCAAATATTGTGATTCTAAAGGTTGGAGAACATCTGTAGTAGATGTAAGTGAAGGAACTTCTGGAGGTTTCAAAGAGGTAATTTTTGAAGTTACAGGAGAAGATGTATACGGAACTTTAAAATACGAAGCAGGAGTGCACCGTGTACAACGTGTTCCACAAACGGAAACGCAAGGACGTGTTCACACTTCAGCAGCAACCGTAATGGTGTTACCAGAAGCAGAGGAATTTGATGTGCAAATCGACATGAACGACGTTCGTATCGACTTTTTCTGTTCGTCTGGTCCTGGAGGTCAGTCGGTAAATACTACGAAATCGGCGGTTCGTATGACGCACATTCCAACAGGATTGGTAGCGCAATGTCAGGACGAGAAATCGCAACATAAAAACAAAGATAAAGCGTTAACGGTTTTACGTTCGCGTTTGTATGAAATGGAATTGGCCAAAAAACAAGAGAAAGATGCGAAAAAACGTAATTCTCAAGTAAGTTCGGGTGACCGTTCGGCTAAAATTCGTACTTATAACTATGCACAAGGTAGAATTACCGATCATAGAATTGGGTTAAGTATCTTCGATTTAGATGGTTTCATGAATGGAAATCTTCACAAAATGATTGAAGAATTACAATTAGTAGCCAACACCGAAAAACTAAAAGAAAGCGAAGTTTTCTAAAATATAAGCCTCATTTATTGAGGCTTTTTTTATGGTCAAAATCAAAAATATTTCGCAAATTTGCGTTCAAACAACAACACAATGACTACTGAACAACTAATTACCCAAATCCGAACTAAAAAATCATTTCTTTGTATAGGTTTGGATGTCGATTTGAATAAAATCCCAGAACATTTACTACAAACCGAAGATCCAATTTTCGAGTTCAACAAAGCCATTATCGATGCGACTCACGATTTATGTGTTTCCTACAAACCGAATACTGCTTTTTACGAAGCTTACGGAATCAAAGGCTGGCAATCGTTAGAAAAAACAATCAATTACATCAACGAGAAATACCCTGTAATTTTCACTATTGCCGATGCGAAACGTGGCGATATTGGCAATACGTCTTCCATGTATGCACGTGCTTTTTTCAACGATTTAGATTTTGATTCGGTAACTGTTGCTCCTTATATGGGAAAAGATTCGGTAGAGCCGTTTTTGGCTTTTGAGAATAAGCACACGATTATGTTGGCGTTAACTTCAAACGAAGGTGCTTTCGATTTCCAAACGCAAAATGATCCCGAAACTTCGGGAGGAAAGGAATTGTATAAAGTAGTTTTGGAAACTTCAAAATCATGGAAAAACGCGCATAATTTGATGTATGTAGTGGGTGCAACCAAAGCCGAATATTTTACTGAAATTAGAAAAATAGTTCCTGATAGTTTCTTATTAGTGCCAGGAGTTGGCGCTCAAGGCGGAAGTTTAGCTGAGGTTTGTAAGTACGGCATGAATGCTAATGTTGGCTTGTTAATCAATTCTTCTAGAGGGATTATTTACGCTTCAAACGGAGTGGATTTCGCTGAAAAGGCTAGGGAAGAAGCGTTGAAGTTGCAACAGGAAATGGAAGAAATTTTAGGGTAAATTTTGAATGTTGAACCCATGCAAGACCAATTAGGAACCCAACACACTTTCGAAAAAACACCTTTACGAATCATTTCGTTAGTGCCTTCGCAAACCGAATTGTTATACGATTTAGGTTTGGAAGATAACATTGTTGGAATTACTAAATTCTGTGTGCATCCGTTTCATTTTAAAGCTACAAAGACGATTGTTGGTGGAACGAAAACAATCAAATTCGATAAAATAAAAGCACTTCAGCCTGATATTATCATTTGCAATAAAGAGGAAAACACCAAAGAAATCGTAGAAGAATTATCCCAAATTTGTCCCGTTTGGGTGACCGATATTCTTACGATTGAAGATAATCTACAAATGATACAAGATTTCGGTCAACTCTTCAATAAACGCACGGAAGCTCGAAAATGGGTAGATAAAATCAATTTTGCATATCAAGATTTTCAAAAATTTATCAAAGATAAACCGATTAAAAAAGCGGCTTATTTTATTTGGGCCAATCCTCACATGGTAGCGGGAAATCATACGTTTATAAATGAATTACTAAAACTGAATCATTTCGAAAATATTTACGCCAACAAAGAAGGACGTTATCCCGAAATCGAGTTGAAGAAAATTCGTTTAGAAGGCGATCCTGATTATGTGTTTTTGTCTTCCGAACCATTTCCGTTCAAAGACGAACATGCGTTTGAAATTGGACGTTTTACACATCATGCCAAAACTGTTTTTGTCGATGGCGAAATGTTTTCTTGGTACGGCAGTCGCTTGTTGAAAGCCTTTGATTATTTCAAATTAGTGCATGCTAAAATTTAAAATTTGTTCAACCATGTAGTTGTTTAAAAAACAGTACATTTGACAAAAATTGAAACATTTGATTTCCTACACAATTTATAAAAACGAAACCAGTACCGAATGGGTGACTTTTGTTCATGGAGCAGGAGGAAGTTCGTCTATATGGTTCAAGCAAATTCGCGATTTTCAGAAGCATTTTAATGTATTGTTGTTGGATTTGCGCGGTCATGGAAATTCAAAAGACCAATTGAAATCGGCATTCAAGCAACAATACACATTTAAAGCCATTGCCGAAGACATTGTAGAGGTAATCGATTTTTTAAAGATTGAATCTTCCCATTTTGTTGGGATTTCTTTAGGTTCCATCGTTATTCGCCAATTAGCAGAAATGCATCCTGAACGCGTAAAAAGCATGATTTTAGGTGGTGCCATTTTAAAGATGAATTTCCGTTCACAAGTCTTAATGCGATTGGGAAATATGTTTAAATATGTCTTACCGTATTTGGTATTGTACAAGTTTTTTGCCTTTGTGATTATGCCGAAAAAGAATCACAAACAATCGCGTTTGTTGTTCATTAACGAAGCGAAGAAATTGTACCAAAAAGAATTCATCAAATGGTTCAAACTTACGGCTGAAATTAACCCAGTTTTACGTTGGTTCCGTCAAAAAGAACTGAATATCCCAACACTTTACGTCATGGGCGAAGAAGATTATATGTTTTTACCTTCCGTAAAGCAAGTAGTTGCCAATCACGTTAAAACAGCTGAACTTTTCATCATACAAAACTGTGGACATGTGGTGAATGTAGAACAACCGGTTGTTTTTAATGAAACGGTGATTGGGTATTTGAAAAGAAAGTAGGTTGATTTATACAATAGTTTCATTAGTAAAAAATCAATATAAAAACAAAAAACTCCGATTTGCATCGGAGTGATTTTTTCTAAACTAACCCTAACTAAATGAGAATTTTTCTCTTATTACTTTGCAAATATCTTACCTTTTTTTGAATTCTAATGTTAAGGTTATGTTATTCTTATGTTATTGATTATTAAATTTTTACGAAAAAGTTTTTTACTAAATATTAAATTACAAAAAGCATTCTTTTTATATTTTGATTTATGAAAAGCGTTTTGATTCGTATTTTTTCTAAATTTTGTATTAGAAAGTAATTTCTATTAGTAGTAAAATACAAATTAAAATACTATTGTTTTATTTGTAATTAATTCAAAATTTTGAATGAAATAAAATTATTAAATTCGTAAATTGCACCCTTTAAAACGAACAAAAATTACATATGGAACTACAAACTCCTTATATTCCTAAAAATAAAGTAAGAATTGTGACCGCAGCGTCACTTTTTGATGGACATGATGCAGCCATTAATATCATGCGTAGAATTATTCAAGCTACGGGTGTTGAGGTAATTCACCTTGGACATGATAGAAGTGTGGAAGAAGTAGTAAATACGGCTATCCAAGAAGATGCTAATGCGATTGCATTGACATCTTACCAAGGAGGTCATAACGAATATTTCAAATATATGTACGATTTGCTTAAGGAAAAAGGAGCAGGTCACATCAAAATATTTGGTGGAGGTGGAGGTGTAATTTTACCTTCTGAAATTTCAGAATTACACGAATACGGAATCGAAAGAATTTATTCTCCAGATGATGGTCGTGCCATGGGATTACAAGGGATGATTAACGATTTAGTGCAACGTTCTGATTATCCAATTGGTGATAAACTTACTGGAGAATTGTCGCATATTGAAGAGAAAAATCCAACGGCAATTGCAAGATTAATTTCTGCAGCTGAGAATTTTCCAGAAATTGCAAAATCGGTTTTTGATGAAATTCACCAAAAGAATGAAACATCAAAAATCCCAGTTTTAGGAATCACAGGAACGGGTGGTGCAGGAAAATCTTCGTTAGTAGACGAATTAGTGCGTCGTTTTTTAATTGATTTCCCCGAAAAAACTATCGGATTAATTTCAGTTGACCCATCAAAACGTAAAACAGGCGGTGCTTTATTAGGTGATAGAATTCGTATGAATGCGATTAATAATTCTCGTGTTTATATGCGTTCGTTAGCGACTCGTCAATCGAATTTAGCGTTATCGAAATATGTAGCAGAAGCGATTCAAGTGTTGAAAGCGGCTAAATATGATTTAATCATTTTAGAAACTTCAGGAATTGGTCAATCAGATACCGAAATTTTAGAACATTCTGATGTTTCGTTATATGTAATGACACCGGAATTTGGAGCGGCAACTCAGTTGGAAAAAATCGATATGTTGGATTTTGCGGATTTAGTAGCGTTAAATAAATTCGACAAACGTGGCGCTTTAGATGCGATTCGCGATGTAAAAAAGCAATACCAACGTAACCACAATCTTTGGGATGTGGATACGGATAAGATGCCAATTTTCGGAACGATTGCATCACAATTCAACGATCCTGGGATGAATACACTTTACAAATCTATCATGGATAAGATTGTAGCCAAAACAGGAGCGGATTTAAAATCGACTTTCGAAATTACACGTGAAATGAGTGAGAAAATCTTCGTAATTCCGCCTCACAGAACACGTTATTTGTCTGAAATTGCTGAAAACAACAGAAAATATGACGAAACTGCTTTAACACAAGTAGAAGTAGCTCAAAAGTTATACGGAATTTTCAAAACGATTGAATCAGTTAACGGAAATTTACCACAAATTGATAAAGCAGGAATTATTGAAAGTTCGTTAAAAGTAAATGATAGCAACAAAGATTTCTTAGGCTTATTATTAAAAGAATTCGACCGAGTAAAAATGAATTTAGACCCATACAATTGGGAGATTCTTTTAACTTGGGAAGAAAAAGTAAACAAATACAAAAATCCAGTCTATTCGTTTAAAGTTCGTGACAAAGAAATCAAAATTGAAACGCATACCGAATCGTTATCGCATTCTCAAATTCCAAAAGTTGCCTTACCAAAATACCAAGCTTGGGGCGATATCTTAAAATGGAATTTACAAGAAAACGTACCAGGAGAATTCCCATTCGCATCAGGATTATATCCATTCAAACGTGAAGGAGAAGATCCAACGCGTATGTTTGCAGGAGAAGGAGGTCCAGAAAGAACCAATCGTCGTTTCCATTATGTTTCTTTGGGAATGCCGGCAAAACGATTATCAACTGCTTTCGACTCAGTTACCTTATACGGAAATGACCCAGACCATAGACCCGATATTTATGGGAAAATTGGTAATGCAGGAGTTTCTATTTGTTGTTTAGATGATGCTAAAAAATTATACTCAGGTTTCGATTTGAGTCACCCAGCGACTTCAGTTTCTATGACAATTAATGGTCCAGCGCCAATGTTGTTAGGTTTCTTTATGAACGCTGCTATCGATCAAAACTGTGAGAAATACATCAAAGAACACGGTTTAGAAGCAGAGGTTGAGAAAAAGAAAAAAGAATTATACGACGATAAAGGTTTAGAGCGTCCAAGATATAACGGAGAATTACCAGAAGGAAACAATGGTTTAGGATTGTTGCTTTTAGGAGTAACGGGAGACCAAGTGTTACCAGCGGATGTATACCAAGATATCAAAGTGAAAACGTTAGCGCAAGTTCGTGGAACAGTTCAAGCCGATATCTTAAAAGAAGATCAAGCGCAAAATACTTGTATTTTCTCTACGGAGTTTGCTCTTCGTTTGATGGGGGACGTTCAAGAGTATTTCATCAAGCAAAATGTTCGTAACTTCTATTCGGTTTCGATTTCAGGTTATCACATTGCGGAAGCGGGAGCCAATCCAATCACGCAGTTAGCGTTTACGTTAGCGAATGGATTTACTTATGTAGAATATTATTTAAGTAGAGGAATGAACATCAACGACTTCGGTCCAAATTTATCATTCTTTTTCTCAAACGGAATCGACCCTGAATATGCAGTAATCGGTCGTGTGGCTCGTAAAATTTGGGCAAAAGCCATGAAAAACAAATACGGAGCCAACGAAAGAGCACAAATGTTGAAATATCACATTCAAACTTCCGGACGTTCTTTACATGCTCAAGAAATTGACTTCAATGATATTCGTACGACTTTACAAGCGTTATATGCCATTTACGATAACTGTAATTCGTTGCATACCAATGCTTATGATGAGGCGATTACCACTCCAACAGAAGAATCTGTGCGTAGAGCAATGGCAATTCAGTTGATTATCAATAAAGAATTGGGTTTAGCGAAAAACGAAAATCCAATTCAAGGTTCGTTCATTATTGAAGAATTAACTGATTTGGTAGAAGAAGCAGTTTTAGCTGAATTTGATAGAATTACCGAAAGAGGTGGAGTTTTAGGTGCAATGGAAACCATGTACCAAAGAAGTAAAATTCAAGAGGAATCGTTGTATTACGAAACTTTGAAACATACTGGAGAATTCCCAATCATTGGTGTGAATACGTTCTTAAGTTCAAAAGGTTCGCCAACAGTGATTCCAGCTGAAGTAATTCGTGCAACAGAAGAGGAGAAGCAATTCCAAATCCAAACATTAGAGAATTTACATCAAGCTAAAGCCAAAGAAGTTGAAAACCAAATCAATATAATTCAAGAAGCAGCGATTCAAAATCAGAACATTTTTGAAAAATTGATGGATGCTGCGAAGGTGTGTTCGTTAGGACAAATCACCAGTGCATTATTTGAGGTTGGTGGTCAGTATAGAAGAAATATGTAATTTGAATATCTTATAAAAAACCTTTCAGAAATGAAAGATTTTTTTATTTTTGAAGCATGAAACCAACCATTAAAATATTTCCCGAGACAAAATTTATAGGTAAAAATCTTTCATTTACTTATACTGATTATCGTGCTTTTGAGTTATGGAGTAGTTTTATGCCTAGAAGAAATGAAATTCGAAATGCGATTGGCAAAGATTTATTTAACATTCAAATCAACCCTGAAAATTTCGATTTCAACCCACAAACCGAATTTGTAAAATGGGCTGTGGTTCCTGTATCAGATTTTGATTTTCTTCCCGAAGGAATGCAGTCATTAATTGTTGAGGAAGGTTTGTATGCTGTTTTCAATCATATTGGAGATGCTTCAAAAGCAAGAGAAACTTTTGGTTATATTTTTGGATTTTGGCTGCCAAATTCCGAATATGAATTAGATAATCGTCCTCAATTTGAAATTTTAGGAGAAAAATACAAAAATAACGCTCCTGATTCTGAAGAGGAAATTTGGATTCCAATCAAAAAGAGAATTTAATATTCTCCATCCACATAAAACCATTTATTATTTTCGAATTTAAAAGTAGAATGTTCATAGTGGACTTGTGCTTTTAAATTTTCATCCAAATAATAAGCTTTGAAAGTTACTGTGGTTTCAGTTGAAGCTAAAACTTCTAGTTTTAACCATTTGTTGGCTTTACTCCAAGCTAAAATCTCTTTTTTGTTGTGGTAGCGTCTTTTAGAAATATGAGTAGTGTTTGCCAAATAATCAGCGGCACCTGATGCAAAAGCGCTGTAACGAGACCGCATTAATTTTTCTGCTGTTGGAGCATTATCAATTCCTTTAATATAAGGTTCGCAACAGTCTTGAAAAGGAATAGAATTTCCGCAATAACAATTCGGCATAAATTATTGTTTAGATTCATTGAACATTCTAGTAATCTCTTTCAATTTTTCGGCACGAGCATTCTTTTTAGCTTTTTCTTTTGCCTGTTCTTTGTGTAATTTATCGTTATGCGCTTTAATATTTTTTGGATTATTTCTTCCCATTTACAAGCTTTTTTGAAGTTTCAAAGATACGAAAATAAAGTATGATAAATTTTTGGCACAACAATTGGTTATGATTAAATAGGAAATAATTTAAAACTCAAAGATTATGAAGAAAATTACTTTATTGATAGCTTTTATCGGGATGATAACACTTCAAAGTTGTACAGTTAATGAAGTTCGAGATGATTATGATAGTGATACTATAAGTGAAGTTTTTGAATATACTAATGTTGACTTAACTTATGCAAATGGATATTCGGCTTTATTAGCATATCCACACGCCACTTATACAACTGACATGGTTTTGGTTTATCGTTTAGTGGATTATGGTGCTGATGGAGATGTTTGGAAATTATTACCAGAAACCTATTATTTTGATGACGGTACTCTGGATTTTGGATATAGAAATGATTTTACTCGATATGATGCACAAGTAAGTTTATTTGGATATGATTTACCAGGATTACCCAATGGGAATAGATTAGATCAAGTGTTCAGAGTAGTAGTCATTCCGGCTTACGAGAATAACAAATCATCTTCTGGTAAATTTGACTTTGAAGATTATAATTCAGTAAAAGAACATTTTAATTTAGATTCTGCTAAAGTAACTAAGATTGAAATGTAAATAAAACATAAGAGCTATCCAATCCGATAGCTCTTTTTTATGCCAATATTTTATCCAATTTTAAATAACCAATGTGCTTTTCATCTTCTGAAATTACATTGGTTTTTGTTATTTTCAAACGATACTTCGATTTGAATTTATCCAAAAGAATATCTTCAATATTGTGAATATCATCAACATCAACTCCATATTTATCATCAATATGTGATTCGGCTCCTTTGAAACCATAATGTTTATAGAAAGTAGTTTGTTTGGCTTTCTTAATGGCTTCGGCTTTTGTTTTAGCAACTGCTAATACTTTATAATGATATTCTTCAAATTCTCCTTCTTTATATCCGCCTAAGTTTAAAAAAAATAATTGCTCTTCTTGTTCTAATTTTTCCTTATTTGAAACTATTTCAATAGCAAATCCATCAACAGAAGTTACTTTTTGCCAAGCATCGATATGGATTCTTCCTTTAGCTTCAGGCCAAAAATCTTTCATGTATGGAATTAATTCTTTCAAACCATTTCCAATACCAAAAAAGATATCGTGTTGTTCGGTAAAACGACCTTTTGGGGTGCAACCTAGCATTATCATGTATAAATTAGATGTTTTCATAATGTAAAAGTACTAAAAAAATTTTTTACCCCTAAAAAATAGGGGTGTATTTATAAAAAAATATAAAAAAATTATATATTTGCATAACTTTTCAAGGGTATAACTTTAAACACACACAACTTATGTCAACATTTCGTTTTCAAGCTTTAAGAAAGGCAACCGACAGAAAACCAGTTCACGTAGAGGAATTGGACAGAAAATCAGCTATTTTTGGTAGTAATGTTTTTGGAGATAAAGCAATGCGACAGTTTTTAACCCCAGAGGCTTACAAAGCCGTTAAAGCTGCTGCTGAAGGAGTAAAAATCGACCGAAAAATTGCCGATTATATTGCATTGGGAATGAAAGAGTGGGCATTATCTAAAGGAGTAACTCATTACACGCACTGGTTCCAACCTTTAACCGGAACCACTGCGGAAAAGCACGATGCTTTCTTTGAAACATTTCCTGATGGAAGTGATCCAGTAGAAAAATTCGGTGGAAGTCAATTGGTACAACAAGAACCGGATGCGTCTTCTTTTCCAAATGGAGGAATTCGTAATACGTTTGAAGCAAGAGGATATACCGCTTGGGATCCAACATCTCCAGCATTTATTTTCGGAACTACTTTATGTATTCCAACGGTTTTCGTATCGTATACTGGAGAAGCATTAGATAACAAAACCCCTTTATTAAGAGCGTTACAAGCAGTAGATTTGGCAGCTATTGAGGTTGCAAAATACTTCGATAAAAACGTAAAAAGAGTAACACCAACTTTAGGTTGGGAACAAGAATATTTCTTGGTGGATAGTGCTTTAGCTGCGTCAAGACCTGATTTGTTAGCAACAGGAAGAACTTTGTTAGGTCACACTGCTGCAAAAGGACAACAATTAGACGACCATTATTTTGGTTCGATTCCTACCAGAGTTTTAACGTATATGCGTGATTTAGAAAACGAATGTATGTTGTTGGGAATTCCAGTTAAAACTCGTCATAATGAGGTTGCACCAAATCAATTTGAGTTAGCACCAATCTTTGAAGAAACGAATTTAGCGGTTGACCACAACTCATTATTAATGGATGTAATGCAAAAAGTGGCTGAACGTCACGATTTTAAGGTATTATTCCACGAAAAGCCATTCAAAGGAGTTAATGGTTCTGGTAAACATAATAACTGGTCATTAGCAACAGATACTGGAATTAACTTATTATCTCCAGGAAAAACGCCAATGAGTAACTTACAATTCTTGACTTTTTTTATAAATACGATTAAAGCGGTTCATGATTATGAAGAATTGTTAAGAGCTTCGATTGCATCAGCAAGCAACGACCACCGTTTAGGAGCTAACGAGGCGCCACCAGCAATTATTTCGGTTTTCATCGGACAACAATTAACTAAAGTGTTGGCTGAGTTAGAAGGTGTTTCTCAAGGGAAATTATCACCAGAAGAAAAGACGGATTTAAAATTAAACGTAGTTGGTAAATTACCAGACGTTTTATTAGACAATACCGATAGAAACAGAACTTCTCCATTTGCTTTTACAGGAAATAAATTTGAGTTCAGAGCAGTTGGTTCTTCTGCAAACTGTGCCGTTTCAATGACGACTTTAAATACAATTGTGGCAAAACAATTAAAAGATTTCAAAATTGAAGTGGATGCTTTAATTGAGAAAAAAGATTTAAAGAAAGACGAAGCGATTTTTAATGTTTTAAGAGAATATATCAAGCAAACGAAAACTATCCTTTTTGAAGGCGATGGTTATAGCGAAGCTTGGGAAAAAGAAGCTAAAAAACGTGGATTAAGCAATCATAAAACAACTCCAAAAGCATTAAAAGCAAAAGTTTCTAAAAAAGCAATTGAGTTGTTTGGAGAAATGGGCGTAATGAATCATGTAGAGGTAGAATCACGTTACGAAATTGAATTAGAAGAATACGTGAAAAAAATCCAAATCGAAGGTCGAGTTTTAGGTGATATCGCTCGTAATCATGTAGTTCCAACGGCTATTCGTTACCAAAATGTGTTAATTGAAAACGTAAAAGGATTAAAAGAAATCTTTGGAAAAGACTTTGAGAAAATTGCAAAAGAGCAAATTTCATTAATCAAAGAAATTTCAGAACACATCGAAGGGATTAATACGAAAGTAGAAAAAATGACAGAAGAACGTAAAAAAGCAAACGCCTTAACTAGCACAGAAAAAATGGCCGACGCTTATTGCGATAAAGTAAAACCATACTTCGAAGAAATTCGTTACCACGCTGACAAATTAGAATTGTTAGTAGACGACGAACTTTGGACACTAACAAAATACAGAGAATTGTTATTTACGAAGTAATTAAAATAGAAATCCCAATCGAAAGATTGGGATTTTTTTATTGTTTCTCAATTCTTAACAACCATCATTCTTACTCAAATCGCGTTCAAAAAGCACCGTATTATTGTGTTCAATATAATTGCTTGATAAAATCAAATAAGGATGATTATTGGAAAAACCAGCGCTTCGGCTTTTGATAATTATTTTGTCGTTAACTTTTAGGCTATTCAATTTCTGAAAATCCTCAGGTATAAATTGCATCATGTAATCTTCGTCATTAATTTTCACAACTAACCATTTTGGACTAGACGGATTTGTAGTTGGAAGTTGAAAAGTTACCGATGTAACCACAGCTTCCATTTCAGCATACGCTTCTATTTCTTTTTTTATTTTGTCATAACTACCTTGTACTTTTTTACCTTCTGGCGAGTTTTTCCAATCATTAAATTTTATACCATCTGGTGAAGCTTCCCATTTTTTTCTTTTCTCTAAATTGTATAACGGTTTTGAAGAAATTTTAGTGTCGATTTCAATTTCACTATTAGCATCTGAGCTATTGGCAAAAGTTGAAAAGCTAAATACAAATCCACTTATCACAACCAATGAAAAGATTAGAACATAAATTGTTTTTTTCATAATTTTCACTTTTTAAATTGATTACACGAATTTACATTCATAATTTTTTGTTAGAACGATTGGGATTGTAAATAAAAATGTAAACTTTGTAAATAATTAATTGACACTATGAATAGTAGACAAAAACTCCTTTTTGGGAAAATTAAATATATAATTGCATTGCTATTACTGGTGTTAATTTCATTGGTTTTCTTTGTTAATAATGCTAACGATTTTGATCTTTCCAGAAGAGAAGTTTTATTGCGTAGAATTGGACATGAAGTACTTTTGCAATCGAGAGATAGTACATCGAGAGTGCCTCCAATAAAAAAGATAGCTGAAAATGAATACCAAATTAGTTTTGAGAAAGAATTTTCATTTGTAACCGATTCGTTAGTAAATACTACCCAACGTTTATTAGCTAAAGATTATTATGTAACTGATTATGTTGTAAATGTAATTAATTGTGATAATTCGAGTGTTGCTTATGGATATGCTATTTCCAAAAACAAGAAAGAAGATATTTTAGCTTGTGTGGGAAGAAAACAACCTATTGCTTGTTATAAGATAAATATCAAATTTAAACCAAGTGATGTAGTTACAACAAATTATAAATATTATTTAGTAGGATTAGCGTTTTTACTATTTATTGGATTTGTTTTTTGGAAATTAAAACCTAAGAAACAATTGCCTAAAATTGATAATAAGTTGTTTACTTTTGGTTCAGTGGTGTTTGATGTACAAAAGCGTCAACTAGAAATTAATAGCGAAACAATAGATCTAACAGCAACCGAAACACGTTTATTGCTCATTTTTGCCTCATCGCCAAACGAAACAATAGAAAGAAGTCGACTCCAAAAAGAAATTTGGGAAGACGAAGGCGTTATTGTAGGACGCAGTTTAGACATGTTCATCTCAAAACTCAGAAAAAAACTAGAACTTGATCCTAATATTAATATTGTAGTGGTTCGCGGAAAAGGGTATAAGCTTGAGATTAGAGAATAAAAATATTGCGTTTTTAGAAAAAGAAATCCCAATCGAAAGATTGGGATTTTTTGTTGTACTAACTAGGATAATTTACCCCTAAATTATCAAATTTTAGTACTTTGTTTTTTGCAATCAATTTTTCATCGTTGCAAAGATTGTTAGTGACATACTTTAACCCCTTAAATTACCACTAACATTTCAAAACTTAAGTAAGGAATGCAGTTTTGAAAGCATTTAAATTTAGATAGGTCAAAATTAAGAGGTTTTATTGGAATGCTTGCTGTAGTTTTTCTGCATATTTTTACTAAAATGCATTTTTTTTTCAGCTTTTCAGAAAAAAAAGTCTAGCAAAAGCTAGACGTTAAAAATTTAAAAGTAATATTATTAAATTTTACTAATTGCGGTTTCATATTTAGCATTTACTACATTCCAATCAATTACGTTGAAAATAGAGGTTAAATATTCATTACGTTTGTTTTGATAGTGTAAGTAGTAAGCGTGTTCCCAAACATCAATGGCTAAAATAGGAGTACCTCTAACTTCAGCGTTTGGCATTAGTGGATTATCTTGATTAGCGGTGCTAGTCACGGCTAATTTCCCATCACGAGTAACTACTAGCCATGCCCATCCACTTCCAAATTGTCCTGATGCAGCATCGGTAAGTTGTTTTTGTAAATTGTCAAACGAACCCATTTCGGCAGTAATAGCTTCTGCTAAAGCGCCTTTTGGAGTGCCACCACCTTTTGGATTTAATATTTCGAAAAACAAATTGTGGTTGTAGTAGCCACCAGCATTATTTCGGATTTCTTTATTGTTTACGTCTAAGTTTTTTAGAATATCTTCAACGGTTTTTAGTTCTAAATCGGTTCCAATTACGGCTTTGTTTAGTTTGTTTGCGTAACCTAAATGATGTTTTGAATAGTGGATTTCCATAGTACGACCATCAATATGAGGTTCTAATTCATCATAAGTATATTTTAATCCTCGCATTTGGAAAATACCGCCTTCAGTAACTTTAACATCTGCAGGGTTTCCTAGAGCCGAAATTTTAGTTTCTACTTCAGGATCTGGAATTTTTACTTCAACGAGATCGTTTTCTTTTTTACAACTTGTTATCATTAGCGATACACAAGCTATCCACAACAAAGACTTTTTCATGATAGTAGTTATTTATAGATTTCGTTCTTTTAATAATTCGTTTATAATTCGAATATATTCGCTTTTAGCTTCCGTAACAGTTAAATGTTTTACTTGCATCCAAGCGTTAAGTTTGAAAGCATTTATGATATCTTGTGGGTTTTGAAATAATAGTGAGTTGGTCGTTTCGGAAGTAGCTTGTTTGTACAAACCATACAATATCAATTGCACATCGTGAGGCACTGATTCTTGTGGAATCAATTGCGCATTAGCAAATGCTTCATCAAATAATGTATTTAAATCCTTTTCGCTCATTATCTATGCCTTTTTACTAATAATAGTTTTATTTCCGATAGCTTTATCACCTAATTTTACGTTAATTTCTGTTCCTAATGGTAAATAAATATCTACTCTTGAACCAAATTTAATGAATCCAGCATCTTTGCCTTGAACAACTCGCATGCCTTCTTGAGCATAATTTACAATTCGTCTTGCTAAAGCACCTGCAATTTGACGATATAATATTTCGCCATATATTCTGTTATTAATAACAACAGTAGTTCTTTCATTTTCTTCACTTGCTTTTGGATGCCAAGCTACTAAGTATTTTCCAGGGTGATATTTGCTGTATTTTACAATTCCGTTTACGCAATAACGCGTAACGTGAACGTTGATAGGCGACATGAAGATAGAAACCATCAAACGTTTATCTTTGAAATATTCAGGTTCAAAAACTTCTTCAATTACCACCACTTTTCCATCAACAGGAGCTAAAATATGATTGTCACTATTGTCTGCAACACGAGTTGGGTTTCTGAAAAACTGTAAAACCAAAATTAAAATTACCAAAGCAAACAAATATAAAGCAGTTCGTAACCAATTTATTGAAACAAATGCATCAGTTAAGAAAATAATCCCAACAACTAATAGTAGGGTAATTAGAATGATTTTAGCGCCTTCTTTATGAAACATAGTATAAAATTAAATAAAATAAATTAATAAAAGGAATTACAAATATAATACTATCTAGTCGATCTAGTATACCTCCGTGACCAGGCATTATATTTCCGGTGTCTTTTATGCCAGCAACTCGTTTTAATTTTGATTCGATTAAATCACCTAATGTGCTGAAAATACTAACAATTGCAGCAATAACAATCCAAATGTAAAGTGCGGATGCCATCATGTAATAATTAGCTAGCAAAGCTCCAACGATTACAGTAAATACTAATCCACCTACAAAACCTTCAATTGTTTTTTTAGGAGAAACACTTGGGAAAAGTTTGTTTTTACCTATGTTTTTTCCAACTAAGTATGCGAATGTGTCGTTTGTCCAAATTAAAACGATGATAGAAATTAAAATTTTAGGATTGTAGCCTTTAATTCCCATTGCAACATAATTTGCTAATATAAAAGGAAGAATTACATAGCCAAACAAAAGAAAATATCTCGTGTAAATTTTAAAATTAGACTTGTTCGCATTGAATAAATAAAGTAATAATTTGATAGAAGTTACAATAGAAATAGCAGTTAAAGCAGTATTTAAATAGATATCTGAATTTTTATTCCAAAAGATGAAGTAGGAACTAGCTGCAATGGGAATACTTAAGTAAAAGTTTAATCCACACATTTTACAAAATTCGTAAACTCCAATCACTAAAAAGGCACCAAAAAGAATTGCTAAACCCTCTCTAGAATAAGAAATGCAGCCTAAAAGTAATACAACATAAACGGCTCCAGATAATGCTCTTTTTAGCGTTTCGTTCATTATTATAAATCTTCTAAAAGAAGTAAGTAAAGATTTTTGTGACAACTACCATAGTGTAAAAAATCTTGTTCTTTTACTTCTTCAAAGTATTTTATGGTTGTAATATTTGAGGGATAATTTTTTTCGTGTGTACTTTTTATTCTTCTCAAACCATCACTTTTACTATTCACAATTTGGCTAGTGGTAGCAAAAACAATCATGTTTGTAGGCAGTTCATTCGGTTTGAAATGCTTTAATTGATAGGATGAGAATAAAATTGAACCTTCATCAGCAATTAAATTTTCACATGAAGAAAGAAAAAATAAGGGATTAGTAGAATCGTTGTATGTTAATTTATTGTCGTCAAGTAAGTAAAGTAATCGATTGTCAAAACATTGAGCATTACACTCAAACCAATCATTCTCTGCTAATATGTTTTCAAAATTCTCGGCAATTTCATTTAAATTTTCACAATAAATAAATTTACCTCCATTTCCTTTGAAATTGAAAGTAAATTGTTCATCGATTGGTAAAGAAGAATCAGGAGTGTAAGGACTCTTGATTTCTTGTTTTTTGTCATTGCCTTCCTCTTCCGATGGTGTGCCAAAAAATTTTCTAAAAAGACTCATGTATCTTTAGCAGGTTTAAACTGTGAAAATCAAAGATAAAAAAAATCTTAGTTCTAAACCTAAAGAACTAAGATTTTTATTAATATTATTTTGTTGATAAGTTACTTATTCTGAAACAGTATTATCTATTGAAATTTCAGGAGTTATATTGGATTCTTTATCAAAAGGTCTTTTTCCGAATATATTTTCTAAATCATCTTTAAAAATTACCTCTTTTTCAATAAGAATATCAGCTAATTGGACTAATTTTTCTTTATTGGTTTCTAAAAGATGAATCGCTCTGTTATACTGTTCTTCAATCAATTTCGAAATTTCAGTATCGATAACTTTTGCTGTTTCTTCAGAATATGGTTTCGAAAAATTATAGTCAGATTGTCCTGTTGAATCGTAATAGGTGATGTTTCCAAGCTTATCATTCAATCCATAAATCGTTACCATTGCTCTTGCTTGACGTGTAACTTTCTCTAAATCGCTTAAAGCTCCGGTTGAAATTTTATTAAAAATTACTTTCTCAGCAGCACGGCCACCCATAGTAGCACACATTTCGTCTAACATTTGTTCTGGGCGTACAATCAGTCTTTCTTCAGGTAAATACCAAGCAGCACCTAAACTTTGTCCACGAGGAACAATTGTTACTTTTACTAATGGTGCAGCGTGTTCTAACATCCAACTTACAGTTGCGTGACCTGCTTCGTGAATTGCGATAGCGCGTTTTTCATCAGGAGTTACTATTTTGTTTTTCTTTTCTAAACCTCCTACAATTCTATCTACAGCATCTAAGAAGTCTTGTTTGTCTACCGCTTTTTTGTCTTTACGAGCTGCAATTAATGCTGCTTCGTTACAAACATTCGCAATATCAGCACCTGAGAATCCTGGAGTTTGTTTTGCTAAAAATTCGGTATCTAATTCCTCTGATTTTTTCAAAGGTTTTAAATGTACTTCAAAAATTTCTTTACGTTCTCTAATGTCTGGTAAATCCACGTAGATTTGTCTGTCAAAACGACCGGCACGTAATAATGCTTTGTCTAAAACATCGGCACGGTTGGTGGCAGCTAAAACAATTACGTTTGAATTGGTTCCAAAACCATCCATTTCTGTTAATAACTGATTTAAAGTGTTTTCTCTTTCATCATTAGCGCCTGTCATGTTGTTTTTTCCACGTGCTCTACCTA